>NZ_JBWYIU010000010.1:0-154242 GCF_056783995.1 Acinetobacter sp. ANC_7588
CTGTTGGGGTGATTAAACCATCTGATTCGGCATCTGCTAGTGCTTGCTCTGCCTCTGCATATGCTGCTTCAGCCGCCTCTACTGCCTCTGTTGCTTCTTCAAGTGTAATATCTTCGCCGTCTGGTACGCCATCACCATCTGCATCATTGACTTCAGGTAAGTCAATATTTACAAGAGCATCTAGACGATCTTGTAAACCATCTTTAATCGCTCCATTTGGCAATACATTTACCTTATCTTGAGCAACTTCTTTTGCATCAAGTGCAGCCTGTACTTTCTGTTCAAGAATACTGAGTTCAAGCGGGTTAATTAAGCCATCTTTTTGAGCCAAAGCTAAATTATTAAGAGCTTCAGCATATTTAGCTTCAGCTTCTTCTACAGCTGACTGCGCTTCCTGAATCGCTTCTGGTAAGCCATCTACAATGCCATCACCATCTGCGTCATTTACTTCAGGCAAACTTATGTCAGTCAGATCATCTAATCGATTTTGAAAGGCATCTTTCTGTTCCTGAACAGATTCAGGTAGAGCATTTACTTTACTTTGAGCAGTTGACTTAGCAATTTGTGCCTGCTCTAAAGCATTCTGTAAAGCATTAAGCTCTGTTGGATTAATTAATCCATCACGATTTGCAACAGTTAAAGCATTTTCAGCAGCTGCATACTTTGCTTCAGCCTCCGCAACAGCCAACTCTGCTTCAATGAGTGCTTCAGCGATATCATCTACGATACCATCATCATTTTCATCATTAATTTCAGGTAGGATGATATCCACTAAATCTTCAAGACGTTCCTGCAAAGCATCTTTTTGAGATTGAACTGATTCTGGTAATAAATTTGTTTTAGTTTCTGCTAAGGCTTTGGCACTCTCGAAAGCCTCTTTAGCTTGATCTAATTCCGCTCTTTCAGCAGGTGTAATCAGGCCGTTTTCATTCTTCTCTAAAATTAAATCTTTTAATGCTTCGTACGCTTGTTCAGCATTGGCTACAGCTTCTTCAGCATCTAGTAAAGCTTGCTCGAGATCATCTGGTACACCATCACCATTTTGATCATTAATTGCTGGCAACTCTTCATCAACCAAATCATCTAGTCGATCTTGTAAATCAGATTTTGCCTCGCCATCTACCAAGTTATCGACTTTATCTTGAGCAGCATCTTTAGCATCCTTCGCATCTTGTAATGCTTCCTCTAATTCAGCTTTTTCCTCGGGAGTAATTAACCCATCATTTAATTTATCTTCAATCAAATCTTTAAGATCTTGATAAGCTTTCTCTGCATCATTAACGAGCTGTTTTGCTTCTTCTAATTCATCGTTAATTGGTGGTTCTGGTTCCGGCGATACAGAATTAGATTTTTTATCAGAATCACTCATATTATCTGCAATAGCAACTACTCCAGCAGCTAATCCCCCTGCAATTAACCATGGAGTTAACCCTGTCAAAGCTGTACTTGAGTTTCCAGCGATAAGTGCTGAAATATCATCAATTGGATAATATTTAATAGTCGAAGCTATTTCATTGGCAGCATCTGTGAACTCAACCCAATAAAGCTGACCATTGTCATTAAATAAAATATTATGACTATTTAAGGGATCGTCAAAATAACTTTCTACAACTAATTGTTCGCCATTTTTAAAATTAATAACTAAAGAATTTCCTTCTTTCTGAAAATTTAAGACCTCTTCGATTGATGCATCAATTTTCACAATTGAGTTCTGGTTTAATACGATTTTATTAGCAGTAGTCTTTTCTAAAACCGCCCCATCGTTTTTTGATAGTATTTCTAAATTTTTCATGACGTCACCCAGTATTATTAAGATATTCTTTAACCCTCTATTTTTTTATCAGATTGAGAATCAATGTAAACGTCATAAAAAGTCAGTTGAAAATCAACAAAAATTCATAGTTAAAAAAAATTTTTTACACCCCATTCGAGATTCTTAAAGCAATGTTTTTATTGAAAATATTAATTTTTGAAAAAAATCACTATTTATAAATTAATTGTGAAAAAAATATCAATATTTATATTTTTATATAAATTAGACACAAAATTTTTAAATATTGCAAAAAAATACCAGAAACAAAATTACACTATTAATTAATTAAAGTTACATAATAAAACCCAATGAAACAATATTTTATCTCTTGAAACAAATTAAATTTTATTTATTTTCAAACACTTATTTTTACTAATCTATTTTTCCTATATAAAACATAAGGTTAGAATTAATGAGTTTATTTCAATTTTTTTATTCTTATTACTTCGAAATAACTTAAAAAATGGCCAAAAACACCATTGCAATGTGGAAGTTAAAATATATTTATAGAAATTTTCCAGCCGTTAAAATATTGTTTTATATTGATAATTTAAAAATCAGTTTTAAGTTATTAAGTTACTTTAAAATCAAAAACCGAGATTTAAATCTCGGTCTTTTAGATTCATTGATATTTTAGTTTGGAATTCTTAGAACCTGTCCCGGGAAAATATCATCTGCATTTTTAAGTAATGGTCGGTTTGCTTCAAAAATTTTGTTGTACTGATTTGCATCACCATAAAACTCTTTAGAAATTTTTGAAAGATTATCCCCTGATTTTACTGTATAGAATTTACTTTCAGGCTCTGGAGATGAAACAGTAAGTTGGTCATCGACTTGAGCAACATGATCAATATTTCCCACAGCCAAGATGATCTTTTCACGATCTGCTTGAGTTTGCACTTGTCCTTTTACAGTCGCTAAATCACTGCTTGCATTATAAGTCACAGACAGTCCTGTTACTGGTAAGCCAAGTGATTTAATATGCCCCAATAATTTATTCGCAACTTCTTGAGCAGATGGCTCTGCTGGCGTTGCTGGTGTAGTTTGTTGCTCAGCCGGTGCGGTATTTTTTTTCCCAATACCTTTCACAAAATCAAAAAGACCCATTGTTATTCTCCTATTGTTATTTCAGTTTGGTGATCAAATAATTTAGATCCCTTAATTTTTATACAGAAGAACTATACCTAACGCCGTTATCTTTCTTAAACTTAAGGTAACTTAATGTAATATTGCAATTTAATCCTTAATAAAAAAAAGCCACCATAAAGGTAGCTTTTAAGTTCGAAAAGAACTGAATCTGATGATTAAGCTAATTTCTTAGTTACATAATCGATAGCAGATTGAACAGTTGTAATTTCGTTAGAGTCTTCATCAGGAATAGTAATGTCGAAATCATTTTCGAAAGACATTACAAGCTCAACTAGATCTAGAGAGTCAGCACCTAAGTCATCCATGAAAGATGCTTCGTTTTTAATCTCTTCAGCTTTTAAGCCAAGTTGTTCAGCTACTGCTTGTTTGATACGTTGTTCGATATCGCTCACAGGAATTCTCCTCATTGCTTGTGGCGGCGTATAATGCCTATAGTTTAATTGAATCTTGATATATTTGAAAGTTTATACATCGCATTACGCCATGTATAAACCGCCATTCACGTGTAATACCGTACCAGTAATGTAACTTGCTTTATCAGAAGCAAGGAAACTTACTGCATTTGCGATATCTTGAGGCTGACCAAAACGGTTCAATGCCACTTGATCACTCATTTTTTTCTGAATTTCATCACTTAACTGTTCAGTCATCTCAGTTGCAATAAATCCAGGCGCGATACTATTGACAGTAATTTGACGACTGCCCATTTCTTTAGCCAAACTCCGGCTAAAAGCTTCAATCCCAGCCTTCGCAGCTGAATAATTTGCTTGACCTGGATTTGCAAAATGCGCAACGACAGAACTAATATTGATAATTCGTCCAAATCTCGCTTTCGTCATACCTTTCAATACACGTTTAGAGAGACGGAACACTGCTTTAAGATGAATATTTTGGATATCATCCCAATCATCTTCAGACATACGAAGCAGTAGATTATCTTTTGTGATACCTGCATTATTCACAAGAACAAGTACAGGACCAAAACTTTGTTCAATATCTGTAATGAGTGCATCAATTGCAGCTCCATCACGAACATCGAGTACTTTTCCTGCACCATGTTCAGCAAATTGTGTAGATAATTTTTCAGCACCAGAATCAGATGTAGCCGTACCTACAACAAAAAAGCCATCTTCGATCAGCTGTTGTGCAATCGCAGCACCAATACCACGGCTTGCACCTGTCACTAACGCGACTTTACGTTCCTGCGTCATGCAATTTTCCCTTCTGCAACTAATACAGTATTTAAAGCATCTTCTAAACGAGATTTAGTATCTAAAGGCAATGCTTTTTCAACATGTGCTAGACGTTTTGCTAAATTTGTTAATACATTCCCAGGACCACATTCAACAACATAGCTCACATCTTGATCAGCCAATACTTGAAGTGTTTTAGTCCATTGGACAGACTCATAAAGTTGTGATGTCAACGCTGTACGCAATTCATCAACACTGTCAGCCACTTGTGCATTGACATTTTGAATCACTGGAATGCGAGGTAATTGAATATCAACATCTGCTAAAGCTTTGGCAAACTCTGCTGCCGCTGGCTTCATTAATGAACAATGTGATGGTACTGATACTGGTAACGCAATTGCTTTTGCACCTTGCTCTTTTACCAAAGCCATTAACGCTTCAACTCGTGCAGTATCACCTGCCACCACAACTTGACCCTGTGCATTATAGTTTGCAGCCTCCACCGAACCCTCACCTTGAGCGGTGACTTGAGCACACAGTTCTACAACCTTAGCATCATCAAGACCAAGAATCGCAGCCATAGCACCTTGACCCTGAGGGACAGCATCTTGCATCAACTTACCGCGTAAGTTCACCAATTTAACTGCATCTTTTAAGCTTAAAGATTCTGCAGCAACCAATGCACTGTATTCACCCAGTGAATGTCCCGCTAAATATTTAGGAACGACACCACCAAGCTCTAACCATACACGCCATAAAGCAATGCTTGCTGTGAGCAGTACTGGTTGTGTAAATTCAGTTTGGTTTAACCCTTCACCACTTTGCGCAATGTGCCATAAATCAAAGCCGAGTGCTTCAGAAGCTTCAGCAAACGTTTCTTGCACACTACTAAACTGTTCTGCAAGCTCCGCTAACATTCCTGCTTTTTGAGAACCCTGTCCAGGAAAAACAAATGCAGTTTTGGTCGCAAGAACGGCTTGCTCGAGGCGTTTAGCAGACATATAAAAATCCTTTATTCAGAGCTTGACTATTCAATTTTGATTCATTTCGATCATCTTGAACATCAAACTCAAGTCTTAACTGATTTGATGGAGCGAAATTTATCATTAAAAAAAAGCTTTGGTAATTGCCAAATACAACAAAAAATAGAAATAAAAAAAGGGAGCTTACGCTCCCATTTTTTCTACTAAGCTTGACGCTTAATACATCACCAATTATTCAGCATCAGCTGCTTTAGCGAATAATTGGCGACCACGGTAGACACCATCTTTAGTTACGTGGTGACGACGGTGAGTTTCACCAGTCGTTTGGTCTACTGTTAATGCATTCTCGGTTAAAGCGTCATGTGAACGGCGCATGTCACGGCGAGAGCGACTTTTACGGTTTTGCTGAACGGCCATGATGGCTCCTTACAAAGATCGAAAAAATGGATCAGAACAAATTCGATTGTCTTATACCTAAGAGTATAACACAAAAATTAGTTAAGTTTACCCTTCAAAGCTGCCAAAACACCAAACGGATTATCTCGTTTTTCTTCAACAACTTCTTCTTGGGCAGGTTGATGCTTATGCTCACAAGACTCATGTCTTGGTGACAAAGGAATCAACAATAACAATTCATCTTCTATGAGAGAAAGTAAATCAGCGGTTGCAGGTGCATCAAATGAACCTTTTGTCGTTGCTTCACTCTCACCTAAGACGATGAAATCAGCATCCTCATCCAAGCGCTCTATCAGTGACTCATCATCGACTAAAGCCAGATGAAAGTCCAATTCGAGAGGTAATTCAACAGTATCCAAACAACGTTGGCATTCCATTGGAACCTTCGTTTCAACACTACCATCAAGCCAAACGATACGATGATACGCATCCATTGATAGCTTACAGTCTATATTGATCAATTGATTATCAATTGACCCAACAGCTTCACGGGATATACGAACAAAGCGCGACAATGGCAGTGTACCTGACCATGTGAAGCCCTGTTCAGCCCATTTAAACGGCTCAATCTGTGCCGGAAAGGTATTTGCTGACATAATTAAGGCGGCAATTCTACAAATTCATAAGTACTCTGTCAAAGATTAAGATACAATTTTGCACTTATTCAGACAGATCATTTGGGTTAATCAAGTCATGCATCAGTTGCAGCCGCAACCTGAAGTCACAACTTCATTACAGTTACACTATCCTTCGACCTCAAATTTGACCGATCACTTAGACCGCGTGCAACTCGCACCTTGGGTAAATCTGCAAACAGAAGCTCAACAGGTAGACTGGCTTATCTTACACTTTAATCATTGGTTTTCCCACTTAAATGTCACATTAGTCAAAGGCGACTTTGAACCTGAATACTTCCCTGCCTCAGACCAACAACCCGCTCGCATCCAATTCGCACATGGATTTTTCAATAGTGCTTTACATGAAATAAGTCATTGGACAATCGCAGGAGATCATCGTCGTACTCTTCCTGATCTTGGCTACTGGTATGCACCAGATGGTCGAACCGCTGAACAACAAGCTCTATTTGAACAAGTCGAAATTAAACCTCAAGCAATAGAATGGATGTTTGCCACAGCCTTTGGTCGAAAATTCCGCGTTTCTCTGGACAATTTAACGGGTGAAGGTGGTGATGGACAGTCTTTTAAAGACAATGTTTATGCTCAAGTACAGCGCTATTTTTCAGGTGACGCTCAGCTTCCAAGAGATGCTCAACACTTTATTCAGTGCATCTGTAAGTGTCTCAGAAGTGGCAAAACATTACATTTGGATGAATTTTCTCGTGCATCGCTAGATTAAGTCTAGTAAATATATATTCATGACATTGAAGTGAATGTCTATGCACGCAATAATACGAAAAAATAATCAGGAGAAAATAAAATGCTTCATTTAAGAGTACATCCTGACAATCCACAATCTCGACTTATTACTCAAGCAGTAGAAAGAATACGTGCAGGCGATGTCGTGGTTTATCCAACAGATGCGGCCTATGCCATCGGATGCCAAATTGGTAATAAGCAAGCAATGGAACGAATTGCTCAAATCCGTGATCTTGGTGCTAAGCATCAATATGCGATCTTATGTGCGGATCTCTCAGATATTGCAACGTATGCAAAAGTGGATAATGCAACTTATCGTCTGCTTAAAAATAATACACCTGCGATTACCACCTTTATTTTGCAAGCGACAAGTGAAGTCCCTCGTCGCTTGATGCACCCCAAAAAGAAAACCATTGGTTTACGTGTACCGAGCAACCCAGTCTGTCAAATGCTTCTTAAAGAGCTGGGTGAGCCTTTACTCACCAGCACCCTGATTCTTCCAGGTCAAACTGAGCCTTTGGATGATCCATATGAAATAGAACAACAATTAAGTAAAAGAATTGATGTTTTTATTGATAGTGGACTTGGTACATTAACCACAACAAGTATTGTTGATCTCTCAGGAAGTCAACCTGAAATTATCCGCCGTGGCGTGGGTGATGTGAGTGCTTTTGAGTAAAATGCCTCACCATTCATCTCGCTTTATTTAATTTACGCTGATTTTTCTTTATAAAATACTTGGAGGGTCTTTATTTGTTGACCCTCTTGCGTAAAGTTGCTTGGTTCAAGCCAAGCTAAATAACTTTCTTTTAAAGTCAGCCACTCTTCATCCAACATTGAAAACCAAAGCGTGTTTCGGTTTCTTCCCTTGACCACTTTATGTTGTCTAAACATTCCTTCATATTGAAAACCGAATCGTAGCGCGGCTTTTTTGGAAGGTAAGTTCAACTCATGACACTTCCACTCTATACGCCTAAATCCTAAAGTAAAACACTCATTCAACAGTAAAAATAATACTTCTGTGGCAGCTCTAGACCGTTTTAAATCTGCTGAGAAGTATACATTCCCAATTTCAACCACTCCATCATCCAACCCGATATTCATCAATGCGATCCACCCCATTGGTTTGTTCGCTATGCGAATAACATAATAAATATTCCCTTGTGTACCAAATTGCGATGAGAGTTTATATGACAAATCTTCAATCGAAGTTGGCGCATCGTAAGGCAAATAGGTAAAGCGTGAAATAAACTCATCTGTAATCTTGAGTGGGAATAGATCTCTTGCAAGCTCTTCAATATTTTGAATTAAATTTAAGGGATATAAATTTACATACGTTCCACTCAACGCTTTGAATGAGTCTATAGGGTGAGTATTTGAGTGAACTTTTATACCTACACTTTGTTCATATACATTTTGTTCTACTTTTTGAAAATTATTCATACTGTTTTACTTCTCATCGAATACACGCTAACAATGAATACCAGTTTACATTTATAAGTTAAAACACTAAATACATCTATATAACCTTAAAAAATACTACCTATTTATTTCAAATTTTTTATCGTAAAACTGCGGATAAAGATATATTCAGCACTCGATTTAATTTAGAATACCCATATTGTTTTTATGCTATTCGAATCACTGTCCTTTTACTGATTTCGATATGTGATCTCCTGAATCGCCCAACATGCTTTTGAAAATTCGCGTGGCTAATAATTGTAATGACTCAAGCTATCCATAATCCCATGGACGCACTTCCACACATCCGTGTTTTAGATGAGTGGCAAGATACGATTCCTGAAGATTTATATATACCGCCTGCAGCATTCGAAATTCTATTAGAACATTTCGAAGGACCACTCGACTTTTTAATTTACCTCATCCAAAAAAACGGTTTCGATCTACTTCAGCTCGATATAGCTCCGATTGCAACGCAATATTTGTCATATATTGACAGTATGAAGTCACTCAATATTGAGTTGACCGCAGATTATATGGTGATGGCGGCTTTATTAGCAGATTTAAAATCACGCTTACTGCTGCCTAAACCTAAATCAATTCAAATTGAAAAAGATCCAAAACAAGAATTAATAGATCGTTTAGAGACATATTTAAGGATCAAGCAAGCTGCTGAGCGTCTCGGTCAAATGCCTATTTTGGACCGTGATACTTTTCTACCCAACGTTAGCCTTGGACAAATTAATACAGTAAATGAAGGTTATGAAGCCTCTCTTCTGCGCGATGCTATGTTTTGTATTTTTAATCGCCCAGAGCCTGTTACACACCAGATTACTCAAGAACCTGTTTTGCTTGAAGAACGTATTGCCTATATTGAACAGATGACAAAATCAGGTGAAGTTTTGAAATTTGATCAACTTTTAAAACCAAGTCAAGGCCGTATGGGGTTAGTGGTGACGTTTATGGCAATATTAGAGCTAACACGTCAGCAAAAAGTTCAAATTATTGCATCAGGTATTGAAGCCCCGCTGGCAATTCAAGGGCTGATGATATGACCATTGATCAATCAAACTCCTTTCAAGTTGATGAGTTACACCACGAAGTGCTCATGCAGCTCGAAGCTATTATTTTTGCCAGTGAAGCGCCTGTTTCTATTGCACGCTTGAAAGAGGCATTTCAAAACCAATTTTCCAAACAACAACTGCGCGCATATTTGCAACAGCTTGCAGTGTTACAACACGGTCGTTCAATTGAGCTGACTGAAACAGCTCAAGGTTTTCGCTTTCAAGTTCGTGCTAAGTATCGACAAGTGATTGCACAAACTTGGCCAGAACGTCCAACTAAATTATCACCATCATTGTTAGAAACTCTAGCAGTGATTGCTTATCATCAGCCCGTTACCCGAGCCGATATTGAGCAAATTCGAGGAGTCACGAATAACAGTCAGCAACTCAGAACGTTATTCGATTGGAACTGGATTAAAGAGTCTGGTTTCCGGGAACTTCCAGGAAGACCCGCGTTGTTGGTTACAACGCCACAATTTTTAAATGCTTTTGGTTTAAGTGATTTAAATCAACTGCCTCCCCTACAGGATGCCAAGGAAGCTTTTATGGCATTGGATGCTCACGCACCCAAGTCGTAAATAGGTGAACTGTTGATGATTATTTCTAAGGTTATGCTGTTATGAGTGAAAAATTGCAAAAGGTATTGGCACGTGTAGGTTTGGGCTCTCGCCGCTATATGGAAGAAGTCATTGCTGCCGGTCGTGTTAGTGTCAACGGTCAAGTTGCTCAAGTAGGTGAACGTATCGAACCAACCGATGAGCTTCGTATCGATGGTCGTAAAGTACAGTTCCAAATTGAAGATGAAATCCGTCGTCGTGTATTGATTTACTACAAACCTGAAGGTGAAATCTGTTCACGTAACGACCCTGAAAATCGCCCAACTGTATTTGATCAATTACCATCAATTCCGGGTGATCGTTGGGTCATGGTTGGTCGTTTAGATATCAACTCAACAGGATTATTACTTTTCACAAACGATGGCGAGCTTGCAAACCGCTTAATGCATCCATCTAGTGAAATTGAACGCGAATACGCTGTACGTGTGATGGGTGAAGTGACCCCTCAACTGAAAAAGAACATGACAGATGGTGTCATGCTCGATGATGGTCCAGCAAAATTTGAGTCATTCTCTGAAATTGGTGGTGAAGGGATTAACCGTTGGTATCAAGTGGTTGTAAAAGAAGGACGTAACCGTGAAGTACGCCGCATCTTTGAATCACAAGGCTTGAAAGTCAGCCGTCTATTACGTACACGTTATGGTACAGTCATTCTGCCACGAGAATTACGTACAGGTCGTTGGATTGAACTTGATAAAAATGACATTGATAACTTAACTAAGTCTGTTGAGCTCAAACCACGTCAAGGTACTGGTCTTTACGGTATGGCGAAACGCCGCAATGAACGTATGCAAGAGAAACCACTTGCAGCACGTCGTGGTGGTTATTTACGCCAACAACGCCGTGACGAAGGCGAGCATCAAGAACCACGCCGTGACTTCCGTCAAGGTGGTGCTGATCAAAGCCGCAGTGATAATCGATTTAACAATCGCGCACCGCGTCAAGAAGGCTCAGAAAACCGTTTCAATGCACGTGCGCCACGTCAAGAAGGCTTTGAGAATCGATTCAACAATCGTGCCCCTCGCACTGAAAATCAGGATTTCCGCAATAAGCGTCCTGAAAACAAAGGTGAAGTAAACGGCAATTCTGTTGATTACAAACCACGTAATGAAAATAAATTTGGTCAACGCAAACCTTTTGGTATTAACAAAGGCTTTAAGAAGTTCTAATTTTTTAAATCCCTAAAAAAACCGCTCAATAGAGCGGTTTTTTCATTTATTCAATAAAAGGAATATCAATCCATTTAGCAGATGGAAAATGTTGCGATAAATACTTTTTTAAGTAGGCAGATGTATCACGTGAAATAAGCTCAGCGTCAGATTCAGCATTCAAATTATATGCTAGAGCATATAACTCAAGCCCACGATGCTTCAGTGCCTCTAAGCTCAACAAAGTATGGTTGATGCTTCCCAAACGCCCCGAACTCACCAAAATTATGGGATATTTTTTATCCACTAAATAATCAATGGTTAAATATTGTGTTGTTAGAGGGACCATCAAGCCACCCGCCCCTTCAAGCAAAACAACTTCATATGAAGAGGACAACTGTTGAGTCGCTTGTTCAATTTTAGCGAAATCAATACTTCGCCCATCTATACGTGTCGCTAAGTGAGGCGATGCAGGATAACTGAAAATTTCAGGCATAGTGAGTTTTTGAGTATCTTCCTCTAACCAACCACATCCCATAATTTCACGATGTTTTTCAATATCTTCAGAAACATCCACATTACCCGTTTGAATTAATTTCTGAGTAATGACATTCCGCCCTTGTTCACGCCAAATTTTTGCCAAATAACCAGTGACGTATGTTTTTCCAATTCCAGTATCAATACCGCTCACAAAGTAGATTTGAGCACTCATGACTTACTCCGTGCGATAAAAAATATAGGGTGATACGTTAAAGGATAGACAAGATTCTCTTGCTCATCAGTCGCAATAAATTGTCGGTAACCTAGATAAAACTGATTCAAACTTTGCTTCGTCCAACGAAACCCCTGTGAGGTTGCCGTCACACCTGTGGCCTGTAAATGTTTTAGGACCAATTTTGGGTGCGCGAAGTGTAATTGAGCCAATTGTTGTTCACAGTGCATCACTTCAAATCCGTTCTGCTCTAGTAAGCTTTTAATTTGGCTTTGATCAAAATATTTTAATCCTTGTCCAGTTAAGGATTTAATTTCTTTTAAGTTCTGAGGCCCATAAGTTGAAAAGCAAAAATAACCATTGGGCTTTAAAGCCGAATAAATTTTCTGTATCAATCTTTCAAACTCAGACATCCACTGTAATGCAGAGCTTGAGGCACATAAATCAAGGTCTTTGGGTAACTCAATTTTTTCGACATCACCAATACGCCACTCGACAGGCTGATGATGACTGATGGTATGCTCAACATCAGCATATAAATCATTCAAAATGACTTGATCCATTTTAAAATGATGAAACATCTCTTGAGTTAGATTTCCAGTTCCACATCCAATTTCAAATACTTTAGCAAGCTCAGAAGATGAAACATAAAGACGCATCAGCTCGCTTAAATGCTTCGCTACATTTTGTTGAATACGTGCCTGATCTGCATAAGTCCAATGCGATTTTGCAAATCGAGTAGCAATCATTTCTTTTTGAATAAATTTGTTCAACATAGAGTCATTCATAATTGTTCTTTCAACCGCTCCAATTCATCTTGATTCAGCTGAGAATTCATACAAATTCTCAGGCGTGAACTTCCTTGTGGAACCGTTGGTGGCCGAACCGGCAAAATATAAAAACCAGATTGTTGTAATTGTTGTACGCGCTCAAGTGCACGCTGAGAATCACCTAAAATTAAAGGAATAATCTGCGAGCTTGAAGGACATTCGTAACCTTGCTCAAGAATATATTGACGCAGTTGCAGACTCAAATCACTTAAATGAGCACGTTGCTCCTGCATTTTTTTCATTTTATTCCAAATAAAATGCGTCCAAGCCATGTTGATGGGTGGTTGTGCGGTACTAAAAATCAAAGAGCGCATTTTGTTGATTAAATAATCTTTTAAGATTGGATGACACACAATGTATCCACCAACAGATGCGAGTGCTTTCCCAAATGTTCCGACCAAGAAATCGATATCATCTATGACAGCATATTGTTCAGCGCAACCGAGTCCTTGCTTCCCCCGAACACCAATAGCATGTGCTTCATCTACATATAACATGATTTTACTGAACTGATATTTCAGACTCACCAACGCAGTTAAATCAGTTTCATCACCATCCATACTAAAAATTGATTCAGTTACCACAATGATTCTTTGATACAAGGGATCATCATGATATTGCTCGATCAATTGCTTTAAATGAAGCAGATCATTATGTCGATAACGTATCAGCTTCGCTTTACTTAAGCGAATCCCATCAATCATGCTGGCGTGAATCAATTTATCCGAAAGAATTAAAGTTTGACTATCAGCAATCGCAGGCAGAATACCAATATTCATGTGATAGCCACTGTTGAATAACAGAACTGCCCTTTGATTGAATGATTGACTCATGTCATATTCAAATTGCTCATATTCAGGATAATTTCCTGTGAGTAACCTTGAAGATGAAGAGCTCATTCTTTTTGAATCTGCTGAACAGTAATCAAAAAATGCTTCTCTTATTTGTAGATCTGACGCAATCCCTAAATAATCATTACTCGAAAGATTCAACATTCTCTGTTGCTGAAACTCAACCCATTTTCCATACTGAACGATGGATTTAAACTGCCGAAAATTTCCAGTTTGTTTTAATGAGTCTAACTGCTCTGCGTAGTGATCCAACAGATTCATCTCATTTCCTCTGCAAGCTCCATCACAACACTCACCAACTGCGTTAGTAATTCAGTGAGTTCGACATCTGAAATCACAAAAGGCGGCATGACATAAACTAATTTTCCAAAAGGACGAATCCACACGCCTCGTTCTACGAAACGCTGTTGCAGCGTTTTCATATCAACATTTTGTTTAAGTTCAACAACACCGATAGCACCGAGCACACGAACATCTTGAATATGCGCTTGATCATCTAATCTATGTAAATAATGTTTTAGAATTTGCTCTATTCTTTGAATATTGGACTGCCAATCTTGTGACAATAAAAGCTCAGTACTCTTTAAGGCGACAGCACAAGCCAAGGGATTCGCCATAAATGTAGGTCCATGCATAAATACGCCAGCTTCACCAGAGCTGATCACTTCAGCGACATGTCGCGTGGTCAGTGTTGCAGATAAAGTCATATACCCACCGGTCAGCGCCTTACCAATACACATGATGTCTGGTTCAACTTGAGCGTGTTCCCAAGCAAATAATTTACCTGTTCGTCCAAACCCCGTGGCAATTTCATCAAATATCATTAACACCTGATATTGATCGCATAGCCTCTTGGCTTCGCGTAAATATTCAGGATGATAGAAACGCATGCCTCCAGCACCTTGCACAATCGGCTCAATAATCATGGCAGCGATAGTGGCATGATGGTTTTTTAAAGTTTCTGCCAATACAAGAGTATCTGCTGGATTCCAATCTTCATCAAATCGAGTCTGCGGTGCAGGAACAAAATAACGAGAAGGCAAGCTAGAACCAAAGACCTGATGCATCCCTGTGACGGGATCACAAACTGACATTGCATTCCATGTATCACCATGATAACCAGAACGCGTCGTGATAAAACTGGTTTTATCTTTCTTATCTTGTGCGGTCCAATATTGAACTGCCATTTTCAATGCGACTTCAACGGCGACAGAACCTGAGTCCGCATAGAATATTTTATCTAATTGAGGTGGGGTAATTTTTAATAACGTTTTCCCTAATTCAATCGCAGGATCATGAGTAAGCCCACCAAACATAATGTGTGACATGTGCTGCAATTGATCCGACACAGCTTGATTAAGTTGAGGATGGTTATACCCGTGAATGGCACACCACCAAGATGACATACCATCAATGAGTTGACGACCATCTTCAAGTTCAATCATCACCCCTGTAGCCTTTTTCACTTTATATGTCGGCAGTGGGTTTAACATCGAAGTATAAGGGTGCCATAAGTGTGATAAATCGAATTCGTCAACCATCCTGGAAGAGTGTCCTTATTAATCTAGACAGAGCATAACGCGAATTATTTTTGTTATGAATTGCCTGATTAGACAATATTCATCAGGATTTCTCATTCTTTCTTAGATATTGAACGATTTTGTCACTTAGTTGTGTAGCTCTAAAAATTGAAAAGCAGTGAGAACCTGGGATAATTTCGAATTTAAAAAACTTTGCATCTATCTTTCGGATATTATCTAGAACTTTGTTACTAACTAATCCATCATCATCAGCAAATACATGTAATTGTTTTCCGACATAATTTTTCAATATCTCGACAGTATTAAGATGATATAGTAAATCCAAGCCCTGCTTTTTTAAATCTAGCTCTTCACTCGTAATTGAATTTTGCAAAGATTGCCAATCTTGTTTAGCAGTTTGGCTGCCCTGTGAGACCAGATAACAAAATCGCTTTAAAGTGGTCATGGGGTCATTTTCAAAAGATTCTCTAAAACTTTGAAAAGTAGAAAGCGGCATACCTGTAGACCAGCGTTCATTGGCAACAAAGCAAGGATTCGATGCTAAAGTAATTAACGTTTTTGCCTGACCTGAAAGCTCGAAAACCTTTTGGGTGAGCAACGTTGCTAATTGCCCGCCTAAAGACCACCCTATAATGACATCGACTTTTTTAGCTAACTCTACATGTTTAGATAATTCCACAGGATCGAGTGCATTAAAGATATTAATCAGATCGATTTGAAATCCTGCCATATCCAAAGTAGTTTTTAAGTTTTCAAGTGGTTTTGTTCCGAGTCCCCAACCGGTAATTAATAAGATTTTACTCATGATTGCCAATCCTTAGCTGATCGTTTTCGGTCAGTATATAAAGCCAAGCACAATAACTCATTGAGCAAATCATTCAATTTCACTTTGATTTTTAGATAATTATTAAAAATGATTCAATTCAGACAAAACTCAGGTATAAAAAAACCCAGCCTTGCTGGGTTTTAACTTACATTTGAGACTGAATATAGTTTTGTAAACCGATCAGTTCAATTAAGCGAAGCTGTTTTTCTAACCAATAGGTATGATCTTCTTCGGTATCCGACATTTGTTGACGCAACATATCACGTGTCACGTAATCGCCTTTTTCCTCGCAAAGCTTTACACCTTGCGCTAATTTTTCACGCACTTCGTACTCAAGCTTTAAATCTGCTTTTAAACATGAAACGACGTCTTCACCTACTTCAATATCATCACGATTCATATTCGGTGTGCCTTCTAGGAATAAGACACGGCGAATAATAGCATCAGCATGTTGTGCTTCTTCTTGCATTTCATGATCGATACGCTCAAAAATCTTAGTGAGACCCCAATCTTCATACATACGTGAATGAATGAGATATTGATCACGAGCAGCCAGTTCACCACCGATCAACATATTTAAGTAATCTACGACTTCTGGATTGCCACGCATTTCAATCACTCCATTCTTTAATAGCAACATTATGAACAATCAGAGCTTATTTTGCAAAAAATATAATGTGTAAGTTTATGATTTTTATATAATTAAAATGAGAAACATACGCATTTGCAGTTTGAATCACTTATTTTTTACTTAAAAAATAACCCCTTGCATACAGTTAAAAAAATTCGAGAGCAGTTTTAAACAAATTTTAGCTCTATTTAATTTTGTAACCAATCGAAGTGACTATCATTACATTTGAGTTGATGTTGAAAATGATCAAGGACAAATCCTTTTTTTAATTTTAGAATGAATCTATTTGACCATCAGGCAATAACAATGATGACGACTACTGCCCCGATTTTGGTGACAGGTGCAACTGGCTATATTGCTGGTTGGGTAATTAAACAATTATTAGAACAAGGATACACCGTTCACGCCACTGTACGAGACTTAACTAAAAGTTCAAGTTTTCAACATTTAGAACAAATCGCATCTCAAACTTCAGGCGCTTTAAAGTTATTTCAAGCAAATCTCTTAGAAGAAGGTTCGTTTGATGAAGCAATGAAAGACTGTGAAATTGTGATCCATATGGCGTCACCTTTTTTAGTGACTAACTTTAAAGATCCAATCACAGACTTGATTGACCCTGCACTAAAAGGTACGACCAATGTACTGAACAGTGTCAATCGTACAGATACAGTAAAACGTGTCGTTGTCACATCTAGTATTGCTTCAACTTATGGCGATGCAGTGGATATTTTGAAAACTGAGCAGAACCAGTTTGAAGAAAGCCATTGGAATACCACCAGTAGTGCCGAACACCAACCTTATTTTTACTCTAAAGTCGCAGCAGAACGCAAAGCATGGGATATGCAAAAGGCACAATCTCGATGGAATTTAGTGTGTATCAATCCCTCATTGGTTGTTGGACCATCACTCACACCTTCTACACAATCTGGAAGTGTTGAAGTCATTCAACAATTTGGAAATGGCATGACATTATTTGGTGTTCCTCCAATGTGGAATGGTTTAGTCGATGTTCGAGATGTCGCTCATGCGCATATCCAAGCAGCACTTCACCCTAAAGCACATGGACGATATATTATTAATGCTAAAACGATGACCCTACTCGAAATGGGTAAAACATTACGACAACATTATGGTGGACGCTATCCTTTCCCACGAATGATTGCTCCCAAGTTTTTATTCAAATTACTCGCTCCTCTGTTTGGCTATACGCGAAAATTCGTTGACTTGAATGTGGGTTACCCCATTTACTTCAATGCTGAGCGTAGTAAGCAAGAATTAGGCATGCAATATCGTGACGTTGAGACAAGTATCGTAGAACATTTTCAACAGCTACTTGACGATGGCATTATCAAAAAACGTGGTTAATATCTAATTACTCGAGAAAAAAGGGCATCTATTGATGCCCTTTGTTATGTGCAAGATACACTTAAGACTCAGGTTCAGTGAGCTGACCATGCTGGATCATAAATGCAATAAACTCAGCTTCATTCATCACCGGAATACCTAATTTTTCTGCTTTTTCAAGTTTGGAACCTGCCTTTTCACCAGCAACCAAGCATTTCGTTTTACTGGATACACTACCACTCACACGTGCACCTAATGCCTGTAAGAGTTGAGTCGCTTCATCTCGCCCCATACTGCTTAAAGTACCAGTCACCACCCAGCTCTCACCATTTAAAGGTTGTCGAGTCGGTGCTATCGGTGCATCCCAATGAATTCCAGCCTCAATTAATCGATTTAATACTTCAATATTATGTTCAGCTTTGAAAAAGTCTAATATCCATTCTGCAGTAATATCACCTACATCAGGGGTTTTCTTTAATGCTTCTAAATCAGCAGATTTCAGCGCATCTAAAGTCTGGAAGGTATTGGCTAACATTCGAGCCGTAGTCTCGCCTACTCCTCGAATGCCTAGTGCGTAAATAAATGCCGCTAATGTTGTTTTTTTACTACTTTCTATTGAGTCTATGAGATTTTGTACAGATTTCTCGCCCATTTTTTCAATAGTCAGCAGCTTTTCACGATGCTCGTGCAAGTGGTAAATGTCTGCAACATCTTTGAGGAGTTCAAGATGTAATAAAGACTCAACCCAACGATCACCCAAACCTTCGATGTCCATTGCTTTACGTGATACAAAATGACGGATCGCCTCTATACGCTGTGCCGCACAATAAAGCCCCCCTGAACATCGTGCTAAAGCTTCGCCTTCGGGCATCACAACTGGAGAAGCACATACAGGACATTGTTCTGGCAATTGAATTTCAGTGGTTTCTAGAGGTCGAAATTCTGGCCAAACCTTTTCAACTTTAGGAATAACATCTCCGCTACGATAGACACTCACCGTATCTCCAACGCGCACGTCCAAGCGATGTATTTCACCAATATTATGTAAAGTCACGTTTGATACTGTGACTCCGCCAACCGATACAGGATTTAATCGCGCTACAGGCGTTAAAGTACCTGTACGCCCTACCTGCCAATCAATATTTTCAACTGTGGTTAGCGCAGCCACTGCAGGGAACTTATATGCTGTTGCCCATCGAGGTTCACGACTTAAAAAGCCTAATTGTTGTTGTTGCTTCAAATCATTGACTTTGATCACCATCCCGTCAATTTCAACTGACAGGTTTGGACGCTCCTGATTTACAGATTCATAAGCCGCTTGAACCTCTTCAATACTGTCACAAACAAAATGTTTTTCCCCAACAGCAAAGCCCAACTGTTCAAGCCAATTTAAGCTCTCTGACATCGTGCTCAGACCATGATGTGGCATGCATTGCGCAATTCCATAAGCATAGAATGCAAGTGGTCGTGATGCTGCTATGGTCGGATCAAGTTGACGCAAACTCCCTGCTGCCGCATTTCTTGGGTTAGCAAAAGTTTTCTCACCTTTGGCCTCATTTTCAGCATTTAACTTTACAAATCCAGCTTTAGGCATTAGTACTTCGCCACGAACTTCTAACAACGCTGGTGGTACACCTTGAGACATCATGAGTACTTTAGGCAAATTACGAATTGTTTTTACATTTTGGGTTATGACTTCTCCTGTTTCACCATCCCCACGTGTAACCGCTCGAATCAACACACCATGTTCATACCATAGCGAGATCGCAAGCCCATCAAATTTAAGTTCGACGTCGTATTGGATTTTCTGGTTAGGTAAACGCTCTTCAATTCTGCGTGCAAAGGCAAAAAGTTCATCCTGATTAAACACATTACCTAAGGACAGCATTGGCACTGTATGTGTAATATTTTCAAACTTAGATAAAGGTTTATCACCGACTTTATTGGTCGGTGTATCCGTCTGTACTAAATCAGGATATTGTTCTTCTAAGTTTTTTAGTTGATAAAACAATTGATCATATTCACTGTCTTCAATTGTCGGCTGATCCATCACATAATAAGCATGGTTATGCCGAGCCAGTAATTGAATGAGTTGGCGCATTTGCGCAACGACAGCGTTCTGATCCATATTTTCACCATATAAAAGGGCGGAAAATTCCGCCCAATAATTTCAACCTAAACAGTATAAATGACTTTACACAAATTCAGTAAGTCACCTAGGTGATTAAACAGCTTGACCTGATCTATAGTCGATCGCTTTATGGCGCCAGTGTTCTTTTAACTGCGGTGTAAATTCAAGATTATTTTCATCATAGACGGTACCATCTGTTTCACGTGCAATAAGCCCTGCAATACTCACCATACTGTCATAGCCTTTTTGAACATTATGATGCGGTAATGCTAAGAAGAATGCTAAACCTTGGACTTGTTCACCAGATAATGTTTCTAAATCAAAACCTGCAGGACCCTGATCTGTGATTCTGAGTACGGAAAACAGCAATGGGCTGACTGCATCAGGAGTTTCATAACGATGGAAACAGTTCATTTCGCCAAAGCGCAATCCATATTTCATTAACACTTTCAAAGCTTTATCACCAGAAAGTGCTTTTCGAGGGTTCGGATACATATTCAAACTAATAATGTATTCGGCATTTGCTAAAGCACTTTCATCATCAAAACGTTGCTGTTCATGTAAATGCACATCCAAGATGCTGCTTTCTTCTTCAAATTCTTTGATTTCAGCAGTTTGAATATTCGGATTTAATACAAAACTTGGCTCAACTTTTTTCGAGTCTTCAATTGTAGTTTCTACAGTTTCTACGATTGAATCTTTCGAAATAAGATCTGCACTTTGAGTGTCTGTTACACCATCAGTCGACTGAGCTTTACTCTCGACTGTTTCTGTATTTTTTTCTAGTGGGTCAGTCTCAGTGCTGTCCGAGTTTTTACTGGAGTCGAGCAGAGATTTACTTTCTTTCTCTGCAAGGTCTACCGAAGTATTCAGTTGCACTGTATCTACCACTTCTACAGTTTTTTGAATATTTTCAGGCGTCTTTGTAGCATGCTGATCAGCTGTTTGATCCACTCGAGCCACATCACTCGCTTCAATGTCTTTCAAACTTGGTTCTACACGCTCAGAAGAAGCCAATGGTGCGGCTTGCGCCTGTAAAAGACTACGAACATGACGAGGAATGACGGGTTGATTACATTGTTCATTTATATGTAATTCAGCATCTAATGACGGTGCTGCATCACTCGGCTTGCGCAGGATCATAAACAACCCTATGCAACAGATCACGATTGCGATCACAATTCCGATAATGGTACTGATTTCCATATTAAGACTCCGCAGCTAAACCGTATTCTTTCGCTTCTTCTAGATCAACAGTGACTAACTTCGATGTTCCTGGCTCAGGCATTGTTACACCAAGTAAGTCAGTAGCCATCGTCATCGCAACTTTATTGTGTGTAATGTAAATGAATTGGACCTGTTCAGAAAGCTCTTTTACTAAATTACAAAAACGTCCAACATTTGCATCATCTAACGGTGCATCAACCTCATCCAATACACAAAATGGTGCTGGATTCAGTCGAAATATAGCAAAAACTAATGCTAGTGCTGTTAGTGCTTTTTCACCGCCTGATAACAATGCTAAAGAACTATTTCGCTTTCCTGGTGGTCGAGCCATTAGCTTTACACCAGATTGCCAATCATCTTCTAAACTTAAACTTGCTTCACCACCATTAAACACCTTTGGGAATAAGTTTTGCAATTCCGTATTTACTTGATCAAAGGTAGTCATGAATAGCTTTTTAGTTTCTTGATCAATGCTTTTCATCGCATCTTTTAATTGTGCGACTGTTTTTTCAAGATCTTCAATTTGATGGCTTAAATCTTCATAGCGCTTTGATACTTCTTCATACTCTTCTGAAGCTGCTAAGTTCACAGCGCCTATTTTGTCAAACTGACGCTGTGCCTGCTCTAACTGCTGTTGGTGCTGACTCAAATCAATTTTCACATTTTCTAATAATTCTGCATTAAGCTCTTTTAATTGTTCAGCATAATGTTGTAAATCAGATTTAGCCACTTGCCATGCTAAACGCTTCTCTTCTAACTGGGTTCTAAAGTGCTCATCACTTTGCTGATGATTTAATCGTAGCTCCGTCAATTTTTGTTGCTTAGACTGTATTTCATTAAGTTCGACTTGCCATGAGGACCAAGTCTTTTGTAACTTTTCAGTCTGCTGCTTTTGAACCTCATATTGGCTTTGCAAAGTGGGTAATTCTAATTGAATCGGATCCACGAAATTTTTAGCTTGTGTAATTTGAGTGATGATCTGCTTATATTGAGTTTTTAGAAAACTTGCATCTTTTTCCAACAGCTCAATTTGTTGCTGATTTTGCGTATGAGTACGGCGGTTTTTTTCTAACTCTTGTTGTTTTTTGTAAACTAAGTCCTGAAGATGCTCAACCTGATTATTCAATTCTTCAACTTGAAACTCTAAAGTTTTGTAGTGTGGAAGATTGTGCTCAATCTTGAGCATCAATGCATGTAAATCGATTTCGAGATCATCTTTTTGCATCGCATCTTCTTCAAGCTGCGCATCAAGTTGAGCAATTTGCGACTCGATGTGTAGATTTTGCGATTCAAAAGCCTGCTGAGCCATTTGCTGTTTTGCAATCTTCACTTCAAATTGGTGAGCAAGAGCTTGATGATTTTTTAACGCTTTTTGTAACTCCGTACATTCACTATTTTTTTGTTCAAGCTTTAATTGCATCTCAGCGAGTTCGAGCGTCATTGACTCATGCGCTTTCACCATTTGTGTCAACTCTGAATCAATTTCATCTAATCGAATTCGGTGGCTAAGTGCTCCTTGAGCATCTTGACTCGACTCATCAAAGTACAGACCAATCATCCAGTCAGGACCAATATGATAGCCATCCAAACTTAAAATAGACTCACCTTGTTTTAATTGAGGCTGTAATTGAAGCGCCTGCTCAAAATCTTGAGCTATCGCAAGGTTTAACCATAATGAGTTTTGGGGGAAATCAATCCAGCTCGCTAATGTGGGTAAACCAAGTACAGTCCCAGATACATCTTGCTGAATAACTTTTAATTGACGGGCTGATTCGGTCTGAAATAAATCTTCACTCTTTAACGTATTCGCATGCAGCCACTTTGACAGAAATTTTTCGACCAATGCTGTAAATGGTTTCGCCTGATCTTTTAGCTTCAAAATTTGCATTAAAGGGTCATTGCTCTTCGATGCATGTCGACTGACTTTCACCACAAGCTGTTGTAATTGTTTTTGTTCAGATTTCAAAATCTGGATGTGTGAATTCAAATCTGTGCATTTACTTTTTTGCTCAGTCAATGAGATTTGATCACGTTTCAATTGAGTTTCTAATTGCTCAATTCTTTCTTCTAGACGAACGATTTCAATCTGTACATCATGTTTTTCATGCAGGAGATTGTCAATATCATCCTGTTCATACTGTGCTTGATTTTGAGATTTTTGTTCGAGCAAAGTTTGCTTTTGCTGCTCAATTCGAAGCACATTTTTAGCCAATTGATCACTCTGCGCCAACATTTGTGCACGTTGCTGTTGTTGCTTTTCAACCAATGCTTTTATTTCAGAAAATGATTTTTGCGCTTCAAGTTGCTTTGCCTTCAGCTCATTGAATTGTTGTAAATCAAGCTGTGCATTTGATTCAGTATCACTCAATGTTGTTGCTTGATGTTCTTGCTGGAGGATCAAATCTTCCAACTGAATATCAATCAGTTGCATCCGCTCTTTGGTTTGTATTTTTTGCTCTTCAAGCTGCTTTAAAGTTAAAGTATTTTGAGCAAACAATTGCTGTTTTTGATCCAAATTGGCTTGTAATTCAGCCAGTTTTTTTTCAGCTTGTTGCCATTCTTGCTGAAGTGGTGTGGATTGTTGCATTAATCGCTGAAATAACTCATTTGTTGCTGTTAAATCATGCTCAACAGTGGTGAGTTCAGAACGAACAAGCTTAAATTGCTCACCCAATTCAGTCATTTCAGTTGTATATTCTTGTTGAATTCGTTCACTTTGATGGCATTGAAATGAAAGTATCTCAACTTTCAAAGTTCGAATTTCAGTCTCTAAGGCTTTATATTGAAGTGCAGCTTCTGCTTGACGCTTTAGTGTCTTTAATTGTGATTTTAATTCAACAGCAATGTCATTTAGACGACTTAAATTTTGATGAGTATGTTCTAAATGTTGCATCGTCTCACGACGACGTGCTTGATAACGTGATACTCCAGCAGCCTCTTCGATATAAACACGCATTTCATCTGGTTTTGCATCGACCAAACGATTAATCATGCCTTGTTCAATAATCGCATACGAACGAGGACCTAAGCCTGTTCCTAAAAAAATATCTGTAATATCACGGCGGCGGCATTTTGTGCCATTGAGAAAATATTCAGATTTACCATCGCGATTGACTTGGCGACGTACCGCCAACTCACTATAAGCGTTGTATGCTCCACCTAGTTTGCCATAGGTGTTTTCGAAGCGTAATTCTACACTGGCCATTCCCACTGGTTTACGCTTTGCTGTCCCAGTAAAAATGACATCCTGCATACTTCCACCACGTAACTGGCGTGCGCTTGACTCTCCCATCACCCATCGGATTGCATCGATGACGTTGGATTTACCACAACCATTTGGTCCCACGACTGCGGTACGGTTGGCTTTAAATTGTAAGGTGCTGCTATCCGCAAAAGATTTAAAGCCAGAGAGTTTTAAGCTGCTTAATCGCATAGTGTCCTGATTATCTGCGCGATCTCCGCGCCCAAGCTAGTTCAATTTGTTTCATTCGTGTCAGTGACTCTAACACTAGATTGCGCAAGTGTCGGCAAAAATCTTCCATAAATAAAGTAGCTTGTTGTGATTTTCGGATCAAAATTGCATCGATCACAAGCTTAATTAATTCAAGTGCTTCTCGGAGCTCTCTACGCGAAGTATTTAAGGTTAAAAAATAACTACGACGTATAGATGGCAACAGTTCGCGATAAAACTTCATTAAGTATGGGTTAGCTACCATATCTTGTTGCTTGGCTAAAAATTGAAATACACCATCGTAAAATTTTTCAGTGTTACTTTGTTTAACTTGTTCAATTAAATATTGCAAAAGTTGCTGAAGTGCCTCAGCTTCATGATTACGCCAAGTTTCACTTATACGCTGGACGATCTGCCCTAACATAAGTGCACTCGTATCAAATAAAGCTCGCACTTGTTGAGCAGACATTTCTGACACAATTGCGCCACGTCTTGGATAAATTTCAATTAAATGCGTGCGTTCAAGTAATAACAAAGCTTCGCGTACCGAACCTCGACTCACGTCTAATTCTTTAGCGATACGCAATTCTTGTATACGTTCACCTTCGACCAATTCGCCACTAATAATCTGTTCACTTATATGTCTGGCTATTTGCTCTGAAAGGCTGTCCACTTCTTCCAATTGCATAATATTCCTATTTATTTTTTTTACTCATACTTCATCAAGCATGATGCTATTTTATTGTTTTTATACCAATAGCATCATACTGACTATGTCTTTGTCTGACAATTTATCAAATTTTTAGGTCAATACACATCATTATTTTCGAGAATGATTTGGCATATTTTTCTCAAAATACGCCTTGATAAATAAAATAAATCCCTACAGTTGTAAGCAAAGCTGCAAAACATTTTTTCAACATCGCTGCTGACAGTTTATGTGCAACTTTTGCTCCTACTTTTGCGGTGATAAAACTCATTACACTAATGCCAATGAATGCATAAACATGAACATATCCAATGGCATTTTCGATTTCAGCAGGTGCTTTTTGTCCGTAGAACATAAATCCAAATGCACCTGCTAAAGCAATCGGCAGTCCACATGCAGCAGATGTCGCAACAGCTTTTTGCATCACCACTCCATGATGATTCAAATAAGGTACGGTTAAACTTCCTCCACCGATCCCAAAAATTGCTGAAGCCACCCCAATTCCACTTCCCGCAGCCAATTGAGCAGGTACAGAAGGTAGTTGCTTGGATTGATCGACCACCACATTAGCTCCACGGAACATACGGTATGCAACCCAAATTGCGAAACAACCGATAATCAATTGCAGCACTGGTCCAGAGATAATACTGGCCAATCCAGCACCAAAAAATGAACCCAGTACCAAACCTGGCGCTAAATTTTTAAATACTGACCATAACACTGCACCTTTTTTATGATGTGCCATAACCGAGCTAATCGATGTGACCACAATCGTAGCTAATGATGTTCCAAGCGCCATGTGCATAATGACAGTTGGGTCATAACCCATTTGGGTAAATACAATAAATAAAATGGGTACGATGATTAATCCACCGCCCACGCCAAACAACCCTGCAGTAAAACCAGCGATTGCACCAATAGCTAAATATATGATTAACTCCATAAATCTTTTACTCTTCTCAGATTCAACATGGATTTAGAGACTCGCCACCTCAGTCAGCTTTTAACTGAAGCTCAACAACTTCCAGAAGTTTTACTGTTAAAACAGAGCACCACTTCAACCAATGATGAAGTACGTGCACTCATCAAAAAAGGTGTACAGGGGATTCTTGTATGCAGTGAGACTCAAACTCAGGGACGTGGACAACATCAACGACAATGGGTTTCCCCAGTCGGGAATATTTATTTAAGCACATTGCTAGAAACCAAAACACCCTTAGATGGTCGACTATCCCTTGAAATTGCACTTAATATTTTGCAAATTCCTTCATTTAAGTCATTGGATCATTTACGAATCAAATGGCCAAATGACCTTTATAGTGTGCAAGGTAAATGGGGTGGCATTTTGGTAGAGCCTGTAACCCCACATCAGGCGATTGTTGGCGTTGGTGTTAATTTATTGCCTGTTTCTGATGCAGCAATCGAACAGCAAACCACATCAATCATGCAATTGGGTTTAGCTCATCCAAATCGAATTAAGATTATTTCAGAGCTTTATCTCGCAATCATGCAAGCTGGACAATGGTTTGAGCATGGAAGTTATAACCTCTCGGGACGTTTCAATCACTATGCTGCTTTTATGAATCAGACTGTAGAGTTTGAGCAAGTGAATAAAACAGTACAAGGTATCTTTAAAGGTATTGGAGATGATGGTCGAATTAATATTTTGACTGAACAAGGTTTAATCGGTTTGTATCAAGGGCGTTTACGCTTAAAAAAATAAAGAAAAGATAGGTCAGCGAATACATGATGAAACGTCTTTGGTTAGATATAGGCAATACGCGTTTAAAATATTGGATCACGGAAGGTGAGCAAATCTTGGAGCATGTGGCGGAGCTTCATCTACAATCTCCTGCGGACTTAATGTTGGGTCTCATCCAACACTTTAAATCTCAAAACCTATCAGAAGTCGGTATCTCATCTGTTCAAGACAAGAAAAATAACGATCGTATACTCAAAATTTTAAAACTGCTGGATATCCCAATTGTCGTTGCTAAAGTTCATCAAGAATATGCAGGACTCCAATGTGGATATACAGAACCGAATCAATTGGGTATCGATCGTTGGCTACAAGTTCTAGCAGTCGTCACCGATCCTCAAGAGAAATATTGCGTGATCAGTTGTGGAACGGCCTTAACAATTGATTTAGCAGATGGATTTACACATTTAGGGGGATATATCGTACCTAATCTCTATCTACAACGAGACTCACTTATTCAAAATACCAAAGGGATCAAAATCCCTGATGCTGCATTTGATGAGTTAAGTCCTGGGCAAAATACAATGGATGCTGTTCATCATGGTATTTTATTGGGATTGGTCAGTATGATCGAAAAAGTTTTAACAACATCTCCAAGAAAATTAATCCTTACAGGTGGAGATGCAGCACTTTTTGCTCAATATTTACAATCTTATGACCCGAAAATTGAAACCGATTTATTATTAAAAGGCTTACAACGCTATCTTGCTGTCACGCAACAAAAAACATAACTTGGTCATCAGGTCTGCTGAACTGAGTGTCTCTTAAAACAAAAAATTATTCACTCAGTGTCAGTACACACATCCAAAATACAAAAAAACAGGCTGAACAACATGAATAACAGGACGTTAAACGTTTGGAATATCGCGAAGAAACTGCCCTTTGGGAAAATACTTTTCAATCAAGTGATCCAACTCAAAGCACCTTATTTCAAGTCGATTCGCACGAAAATTATTGAATTGAGACCAGATTTTTGTCAGGTCCAGATGTCTAAAGAAAAAAGGGTTTTAAATCACCTCGATACTGTACATGCGATCGCATTGTGTAATTTGGCAGAGCTTACTGGTGGTCTAATGACAGAAGTCACTCTTCCACCAAGCCATCGATGGATACCCGATGGTATGCAAGTCAACTATATTAAAAAAGCAACGACCGATTTAACAGCAGTTGCTTATCCTCTGACGCCAATTCAAACGGGTCAATCCATACCAAATAGATTTGTAGCGTGTATCGAAGTCCATGATCAAAACCAAGCGCTTGTCTTTAGAGCAGAAATCAATATGTGGGTGACATCACGTTAAACACGTCAGTGAGAGCTTATAGCTTCTGAATTAATCTCGAATAATCTCAGCCCAGACCTCAGGCAATGCCGTACAACCTTCTGAATCAATAAAATGGCCTTGATGTTCAGCAGCAACGACATGTGCGTCAATACTTTCAGCTTGCTGGAAACTAAATTTAGGCAGAACGCGCTCATCACCTTCAGAATAAATGACCACGCGATCATGAACTTGGCCACGAATGAGTTCAAAATCTATATCAGCAGCATCAATAAATGGATTGACTTTCTCAAGCCGCCCTAAACGTCCATTGAAACCAGCAACTAGAATTAATTTTTTGATTTTTTGGTTTAAAAGCACTTGGCTTAAGTAATGTAAAGTTGCAATACACCCGAGACTGTGAGCAACAAAAATTGTTTGATCATCAATTTGAGCTATTTGCTCTTTCATTTGTTGTTCCCACGTTCCTAATTGTGGCGTCTCAGAAGGATCTAATCTCAATACTTTTAATGGAATACCATACTGATCAGCTTGTTGCTGTATCCATGGAAACCAATTTTCTTCAGGGCTTGCCGTATATCCATGCACAACATAAACCTGTGTCATTTTCTTGCACTCTTGACTGTATTCTCAACATCATGAATTGATTATTTTTTAAACTAAATAGTAAGTTTGCAAAATTATGTAGCATGAAAAAAGGCGCCACAGCGCCTTTTTAAATTTTGGGAATTATTTTGGATCTTTTCCACCAAATAACGGACCAACGCCACCGCCGCCACCAAATTTCTTTTGCATACCGCTTAATGATTTCATCATTTTCGCCATACCCGATGGATTCGCAAATTTTTTCATCATTTTTGCCATTTGGGCATGTTGTTTGATCAGCTTATTGACTTCAGCAACATCCATACCACAACCTGCTGCGATACGTTTTTTACGGCTTGGATTCATCAAGTCAGGATTGCGACGCTCTTTGATGGTCATCGATTGAATAATCGCTTCCATTTTCTTCACTTGCTTTTCAGGATTTGCTTGAGCAATCGCATCCTGAATTCCTGAGTTACTCATGCCAGGCAACTTGTCTAAGAAGCCCATCATACCGCCCATTTTATTCATTTGTTCAAACTGCATCAGCATATCTTCAAAGTTGAAGCTGCCGCCTTTTTGCAGTTTTTTCGCCATTTTTTCAGCTTTTTCTTTGTCGACTTTACGTTCAAGCTCTTCGACCAAAGAAAGCACATCACCCATACCTAAGATACGTTGTGCTACACGCTCAGGATGGAATGGTTCAAGGGCATCGAGTTTCTCCCCCATCCCCAAGAATTTAATAGGCTTACCAGTAATTGCACGAACAGAAAGTGCCGCACCACCACGCGCATCACCATCAGTTTTTGTAAGAATCACACCGGTTAAAGGCAATGCATCATTGAATGCTTTTGCTGTATTTGCAGCATCCTGACCGGTCATTGCATCTACAACGAACAGTGTTTCTGTAGGATTAATCGCTGCATGCAATTCTTTAATTTCGCCCATCATATCGTCATCGATATGTAAACGACCTGCAGTATCGACAATCAATACATCCGCAAATTGAATTTTGGCTTGTTCAATTGCTCGGTTTGCAATCGTAATTGGCTTTTCATCAGCACTTGATTCAAAGAAAATCGCGCCGACTTCACCTGCTACAGTCTGGAGCTGCTTAATCGCTGCAGGACGATAGACGTCGGCAGAAACCATTGCGACTTTTTTCTTTTGACGCTCTTGTAAAAAACGAGCTAATTTTGCAGCAGTCGTCGTTTTACCTGCACCTTGTAAACCAGCCAATAAAACAACAACGGGAGGCTTTGCAGCAAGATCAAGACTTTCATTTGCCTCACCCATCATTTTGGTGAGTTCATCATGAACAATTTTGACGAATGCTTGGCCTGGAGATAACTGTGACATCACCTCTTGACCTAATGCCTCTTCCTTAACTTTCGCGATAAATTCACGAGTTACAGGAAGTGCAACATCGGCTTCAAGAAGTGCCATACGCACTTCACGTAACGTATCTTTAATATTGTCTTCGGTCAGTTGCCCAGAGCCAGTAACATTTCTTAAACTCTGCGTGAGTCGTTCTGTTAAGGTATCAAACATTGCAAAATCCGCTTAAAATGGTTGTTGCAAAAAAATCTTTCTTAAAATAGAAAATTTATGCATAAGATGCTATAGGATACTGTAGTTCGTTTGGAATTTATATCTTATTAGATGAATATTCAGCATCCATAAAAAGGTTTGACATGATTAGCCTCCCTTTGGTTTACACAATTTTAGCATTGATCGCCTATACCACTGCCTTTTGGTATTTATTTACCCATTTAATGACTAAACGTGTCCCTAATCATTGGTTTATCAGTCTCGTAGCTGGATTAGGCTTGATCTTGCATGCTGTCGTCTTATTGATAGATATGAAAACGCCTTTCGGCATTAACTATAATGTTTTTAATCTCCTTTCATTTACTTCAGCACTCATGCTGTTATTGAGCCTGCTTTATAGCACTTATCGACCTGTACTTGCCCTAAATCTGATTGGAATACCAGTAGCTGCATTGGGTTTAATTTTAGGCTATTCCTTGAGCCAGCCTATACTTACACTTAAACAGAATACGCTTGGACTTGATGTCCATATTATTTTGTCACTCTCAGCTTATGCAGTGCTATTAATGGCAACAATTCACGCAGTTTTGTTGTGGTTACAAGATCGTGAGTTAAAAAATAAACAGAAACATCGTGTTTGGGTAAATCTATTACCCTCCTATCAAGCAATGGAATCTCTGTTATTCGATATGCTTGTTACAGGTTTCATTTTATTAAGTACTGCACTTATCTTCGGCTTTTTTACGATTGATGATTTTTTTGCACAACATTTGGCACATAAAACAGCGTTTAGTATTGTCTCTTGGTTTGTTTACGGCGCACTTTTATTTGGACATTATCGTTTTGGTTGGCGCGGTCAAAAAGCGAGACGCTTTACCATTATTGGTTTTATTTTACTTGCAATAGGCTTTATTGGATCAAAATTTGTATTAGAAATGATTTTAGGAAAATAACCATTGTGTGATTTAAATCACAATAAATAATAATAATTGAATAGATATCACATCATTATTAAATTTTATATACTTTAAATACATTTAAAATATAGGTAAATAAATTTTAAGTATAAATAAATTTTTTATATTTAAATAGCGATTAAAATCAATTACTTAAAATAAAAAACCACATTAAACTTTTATGATGATTTAATAAATAATAGTTAATATTATTTGAATTATTTAATTAATTAATATTAATAATCTGTTCATCGCTTAATACCCCCCATTAATCTCCTATAAGTTGTTATTATTTAGGTTAGTAACTAATGTTACAGTTAGTAAATGGATATTTTTGATGATTATTTTGGGGTATGTATGAAATTGCAAAAAGGTTTTACCTTAATCGAATTAATGATCGTCATCATTATTGTTGCAATCTTGGCCGCAATTGCAGTACCTAGTTATCAAAACTACGTCACCAAAGCAAAAATCAAAGAAGCTCAATCGAATTTAATCGCACTTTCATTAGGTGCTGAAAATGCATATCAAAGAACACTAAACTACCCTAAAGAAACCTTATCAAATACCAATGCAGTAAAAACTAAATTTACAACTTGGAATCCAAGTTCTGATTCATTTAATTTTACGTACACTTCATCAGATGGTGTGAATTATGCGGTTCAGGCAATAGGAACTGAAGCAAGAGTTTTAGGTTGTACATTAACACTCAAAAATGATGGAACTCGTACCGTGTCCGGTTGTGGTTCATATACTGACTGGGTGAAATAATATGCAAAATACTGGTTATAGAAAACAACTTGGTTTCACGCTGATCGAACTAATGATTACGATCGTTGTACTGGCTATTTTGTTATTTGTAGGTACTTCTTTAACCAGAGCTTGGGTAGATCAAAGTCATGTTGATGGAGCGCTAGCAGGTATTAAAAATGCGACTTATCAAGCTCGTTCTGCAGCAATTCGAAACACGAATAATCAAGAGTCTTCACTTGCAGCAGCATCTGTTTGTATAGATAAAACCCATCAAGAAATTAGAGTCATTCGTGTTGCTAAAGACAGTACTGATGCGTGTTCAACAAGTGACGGCAACTCGCCTGACCAAAACTATATCCTTCAAAAAATCCCCTATGCATCGAATGTATTTTTCAAAGTAAACAATACAGAGTTTTATTGTCTATCTTTTAACTCGAATGGGATGTTGGTTGCTGCAAGTTCAGCATCAGCAACGTGCAATTCAAATTTAAATTTAACCGTTACAGTTGAGAAGAATAATGAATCAGCAAACATTCAAATCAACTAATCAACGTGGTTTCACATTGTTGGAGTCTCTTGTTGGTTTACTTATATTCTCGATTATTGTTTTTGGTAGCGGTTTAGCAATCAGCAAAATGTTGAACACGCAACGATATATGAACATTGACAATATAGTGATAAACGAACTGCAAAATCGCTTACAAACCATCACTATATCAACTGACTCAACTGATGTTTGTGCTTCATTCAATAACCAATCTACCGAAAGTAAATCGTTCACATTAAATGGTAATACCTACTACATTTATTGCAATTTGAATTCTGAAAATATTAGTGAAACGAGCGGTGTCGCAGGTACAAAAATTACATGGCCTGTGTTAGCTGCTAGTACAAATCAATCTAATGCCAAGACCTGCGCTGAAGACAGTATGGAAGGCTTAGATTGTTATCGAGTCGGGAGATAAATCATGAGTCAAAAAGGATTTACGCTCGTTGAGTTGATGGTTGGATTAGTCATTGCAATGTTATGCATGCTAATGATGCTCATGCTTTTTAAACAGACGACTCAAATTGGTATTAGTTCTTCTCGTGATTCGGAATACGATGCTCAAATACGAACAGCATTATCAGTTGCACAGAAGCTCGTTCAAAATGCAGGCTATGGTTCAGGAAAAACATCAGATATTGCTGTAGGAGTGGACACTCAAAATTTACCTGCTGTTTTCTGGCGAATGAATCCAGATCCTGTAACAAGCTTAATGTCTGCAAATACAACGATTAATTACAACTGTGAAGCATTAACTCAAGAAAAAGAAGGTGATACATATCGCTTAATCTTTCTTAAAAAGAATAACTGTGGGTCTGAAGCAGTATTAAATATAGAAACTTTTAGCCAACCTGACGAAAAACAGCATATTGTTTCCTTTAAGACCTTAGAAACAGGCACCGTTTTTAACTTTGTATTAACACCGGGAAATTGTACACCTTTTGGAATTGATAAAAACAACTCCAAAGGTACGCGCCAACTGACGATTACTGCTAATCGTCAATACGCAGATGAAATGCAAAATTCAAACATTGGTCAAACAGTGAGTAATACCGTTTGTCTTAATAACATTGTTAACCTTTAAGAGCGAGATTAAAGATGAATAGTTTAAGAAAGCAGCAAGGCATGGCCACTATTCTTTTGGTCTTGCTCATCGGGCTTACAGTGATGATCATAACATCGACTGTTGCAAAATCACTGATCTCCAACAAAGAAGCAAATGTTGCTGCGCATGCACAAACCAACGTACAACTCATGGGATGGTCAGGTGTTAGCGCCTTTCGTGAATATTTATTAAAAAAATATAAGGATACCGATATTAATGACTTTCGCCAAAGCTTATTAAATACAGGTGAAATTCAGCTTTTAAATGATGATACCAACCAACGTTATGTCACGGTTGAAGTAAAAGATGTAAAAGGTTGCAATGGTTTAACCAATAACCCAGATGGTTCTACTGGAACCAAATGTATTGTCATCGCAAATATTCTGTCGAAAAGTGGGTCAGCTCAATCAGCTACTACGATACAAGCAATCTATGATCTTGCAGCAGACCTGATTAAGTACAAGAGTGTTATTAATTTCACTGGTCAAACATTTATGTCTGGCACTACTATTTCCGGCGAAGATCCAACTAAACCAGATGAATATGTCGAACTGAATGTCGATGGTGGTAGCCTGTCCTTACAAGCTGGTTTCAAAATCCAAAATATCAAAAACTTAACTATTAACGTTAAGAAAGACAAAGATGGTAAAGGTGGAAATGTCTATATTGATTGTTTAATTGATGCCTGTGGTACAAGAAATGGGGCTGTAATTAACATCAATGCTGAGGGCTATGTTCATATTATTAACGGCGGAAATTTTGGCAATATTTCATCTGGTGAGTGGGTTAAACTGTTAACCAATGTCAAAGCAGAAAATATTAAAGCAATTGGTGATGTCACACTTTCTCTTGGTTCTAAGGCTCAAAATATTTCCACTGACGGAAATATTAGTCTTACAGAAGGAGGCTATGCTGCAAACTTACATACCAATAAAGATGTAACACTACGCACGAATGTCGAAGTGTCTTCTATCACCACACACCAAGGGAATGTCAATATTTCCGTTTCTAGTAAAGTCAACGGAAATGTTATGGCAGGTGGCAACGTAACAATGATCGGAACTAGTGTTGTTACGGGTGATATTACCTCAGGCGGGAAAGTTAATATTTCTAGTAGTGACGTTAAAGGCAGTGTAAGAGCTAAAGAGTTTATCGATCTTGATACCCTCTCTAAAATTGAACAATCGGCCTATGCTCACAATCAGTCGCAACAAGGGGTTGGCGCGTACAAGGCGGGAGTCCGCTTAAGTACAAGTTGGATTGGTGGAAATGTGTATTCTAACGGTCCATTACGCTTACTAGATGGTCTTATTACTGAAGATGTAAAAGGTGATGTCTATCTTGCCAACTTTAGTGCTTCAAACCAGAATGGTGTAGTTGAAGGATTTAAGAATGCAATTAGTGGAAAAATTTATGAAAAACTCACAAGCATCCCTCAGCTCAGTACTTTTCCAGATATTCCTAAATACGATGTTTCTGAAACCATAGCCAGTATTCAAGAAGCAATTCAAAATATGACGTTTGAAACCAGAGTCGATGTTCGTCAATATCGAAATGATGCAAACTATATTTTCGTACGTGAATATGGCGCTGCTCGCGTATATTTAAATCATCTTCGCAATGAGAGCTCTAAAATCACTTACATGTATGAGTATGATGCTACTAATAATATTCACAAACAGTTTGCTGTAGATGCTTCAGGAAATAAAACTCAAATCATGAAAATTGACCCTGAGAACTCAAACTCAGGCTCACGAGGTTTCTATTTAGGGAAATACACCTTGAATAGCAAAGATTATGTGGGTGCTATTTGTGAAACTATTCATGAAGAACAGATCATGACCAATAGTTTAGGTCTACGTACTGACCATAAAAGCGGTTATTGTACAAGTCAAATTATTGGATATCTTCCACGTGTCAGTTTAGATTTTAATGGTCTTGATGGTAAAGACCGAACTATATTTGGTTGGCCTAAAGATTACGATTATACATTACCAGACACTTGGTATATTCGTTCAATGGATACATCTACATTCGATAACGCAAGTTTTGCTCCAGGTATTCTGTATTTCGAAGGTAAATTAATTATTTCTGGTAAAGCGAATCTTGCGGCGGATAGTACTGATTCTGTATTCACCAATACATTCCTTGCTGAAGGTGATATTGATGCGATTGCGATGTCTCCTCGCATTTATTCGCCTCGTAATATTACGCGAAATCCAAATGCAACAGATGCCTTAATTTGTTCACGTAACTTAGGCACTACGTCTAATACTAAGTTTAGTGTTAGTCCACCTGCAACAACACCTGCAACTTTATCGAACAAATTCTTGACGCCAGTGAATTTGTGCCAAGATGCGAATACGATGTATAAAAACACCAATAGATTACCTAACGGTACACTTGATACAGTGACTATTGATAATAAAGAAATAACAAAGTTAGAACTTGGTTTAGTTGCCTTGATGTCTAATCAAGTTGTGCGTATTGGTGCATGTGCACAAATTTATGGTGACGTATTAGCAAGAAGTAATGTTGAAGGTAGTGCAGCATGTGGTATCGGTGAAAAAAATGGAATCTTTGGTAATATCAGCTCTCAAGGTGTCCCACCGTATACTAGTGTTCAACAACACAATACAATGGGTGCTGGTACAAATATTTATATTCCCAAAAATGAATATAAAAATTTAAATAAAGTTGACGATGTGGATGCAAATGATTTCATCGCCATTAAAAATGCAGACCTACAATGGGCTAAATATCAATAATTGGAAGCGAATAGCCCAAACATAAGTTTGGGCTTTTTTTTGTGTGAAATTTCTGACTAGACAAGCTATACAAAACACCGTATAACACCGTTTTTCCCATATTCAGGTGACCATGTGAAACTCGTTTTAGCACCCATGGAAGGTTTAACTGATCCCATCATGCGTGATGTTCTCACACATGTCGGCAGCTTCGACTGGTGTGTAACTGAGTTTATCCGTGTCACTGATTCTGTCCTTCCAGATCACATCTATCATTCTTACTGTCCCGAATTATTCAACGATGGCAAAACAGCAGCAGGAACACCCGTTCATGTTCAATTTTTAGGGAATAATCCAACCATGTTGGCTGCAAATGCCGTTCGAGCGGTGGAGTTAGGTGCACCTGCAATTGATATGAATTTTGGATGTCCAGCTAAAACAGTAAACAGGCATCGAGGTGGTTCTGTATTATTGGATGAACCTGAAACAGTGTATCAACTGGTTAAAGCTGTACGTGATGCAGTGCCTGCTGAAATACCAGTTTCAGCAAAAATGCGTTTAGGTTATATGGATCGTAATTTCACCCTGGAAAATGCACATGCTATAGAAGATGCTGGTGCCGCTTGGGTGACCGTTCATGCACGAACAAAAGCAGATGGCTATACCCCACCCGCCTTTTGGGATCAACTTCAACCCATTCGTCATGCGCTTAGAATTAATGTGATAGCCAATGGTGAAATCTGGAATAACCAAGATGCGCGCCAGTGTTTACTAGAGTCAGGTTGTGAAGATCTAATGATTGGTCGTGCAGCAGTGACAACACCCGATGTCACACAATGCATCCGACAAAATAAAGACGAAGCGATATTACAATGGAGCGATTTAATTACACTCCAAATTCGCTTCTTAAATGGTTCTTATAAAAAAGAAATGAATATGGTCGGACGTTATAAACAATGGCTAGGTATGATGTCTAAACATTATCCTGAAGCAAAACTGTTATGGGATGAAGTGAAACGTCTGAAACAAGTAGATGAAATCATTGCTAAGCTCAATCATTTTCAAAACATTACGCCAACTGTCTAATTTCTAAATTCTAGAATGAATAACTCCGAACTTCACCTTGAAAATTCAGACAGTCTTGAACGCGAGTGCGTTGAACCTCAGACAGTTGCTCTGGACTAAACCATGCATATTCCGTATGTTCCTCAGAGAGTTGAATTTGGGCATTATTTTCAATCACGCATCTAAAGATAAAGGTATGTGAGTTTACCTGTGCGTGATAGTAGACCCCGGATAAATATTGGATGCTTACATCACAACCTATTTCTTCTTTACACTCTCTGAGCAAAGCTTGATGTATGGTTTCACCTTGATCTAAACCACCACCTGGCAACCCCCAACTGTAATTGGAATAGTTTGCTTTCAGTAATAAGACTTGTCCCTCTGGGTTGGTGATCACCGCATGAGAACTCAAACGATAAAAATCATAAAATCCCATGACACGTCTCCAGAATTTAACTCATTCATGAAAGATAACACTGTTTAAGCCCATCTAAATGCTCAAGATAAGCTAAACCACAAGCCTTAATTTTGATTTATCCTTCAAGATGATAGCCTTTCCCGTTGCTAAGTCTACAGGCATAGAAATATGTTGGTGTACCATCACCCATTGTTCATTGGTTTTTTGTAGACATAATGTTGTACGACACCAAGGCATTTGCAGCTGACCTTTTAAGGCTTTATGTTCCACTTTAGAGTGACAGTGTAATACAACCAAATGATCACTCGCATGCACTTTTACATCACGGCGAGTGATTTGCATCCCATCAAAGAAATATGGGCTAAATTTTTGCCATTCTTTTCGATAAGCTTCAGCCCCTTCAAGTTGAGTGCTGACATCAAACATACTTACATTTTGTGCACATTTTTCGATTAACGCATCAACATTATTACCCACTAATGCTGAATCCCATTCTTTTAATTGCGCTAATACTTCATGAGCAGCAACAACATTACCCTCAATCTGAATAGACATGATGTGACCTTATTGTTATTAGTGTGATGAAGTTAACACTTTTAAAGAAAAAGTGTAATGTTATTTTGTGCCAAGCAAAGAAATTTTTATTCTAATTTGTATCTAAAATTCAATTTAAATTGATAAAAAACAACCATTATTTATTAAAACTTATCATTATGATCAGAAAACCAATGACGAGTTATTTTCGCATAAAAAATTGGCCCCAGTTTCACTGAAGCCATTATAAAAGCTTATGCTTTCTTTACATATTCGGACTTAAGTTTCATTGCGCCAAAACCATCTACTTTACAATCAATATCATGACCATCCGTTGCATCTGGCAATAAACGAATACTTTTTGCTTTAGTACCGACTTTGATTACGGATGATGAACCTTTAATTTTTAAATCTTTGATAACCGTTACGGTATCACCATCTGCAAGAAGATTGCCATTTGCATCTTTGATCTGAACCACTTCTTCGAGTGTCTCTCCTTCTTTCCATTCATGTGAACATTCTGGGCAGATCAAGAGGTCCCCATCTTCATAAGTATATTCAGAGGAACATTTTGGGCAATTTGGCAAAGACATAAAAAAATCCAAAAAATTAAAAAAATTTTGCTCAATATACCACTTTCATCTAGCGAATAGAAAAAAACCTTAAATTTTATAAGGTTTAAATAAAAAAAACCTAAGTTCAATCACTTAGGTTCTTTTATTGGCTCTAGCCTTTTTTAGCTTTGAAACTCATCTTCTATATCTTCATCATCATATACATATGCCATACATCCCCATCCATCATACTCACCGTCATAGTCATTGGCTATTTTGGTAAACCACTCTTCTAAATCCACAATATCTGAGTACTCTGGCTCCATATACACATAAATCGTGATAATCCATTCTGCGGATTCAGACTCTTCATCAATAAATAAACTGATCTTTTGTTCTTCCTGAAGCAAGAACAAGGCACATTTTTCAGCTTTGTCTTTAGAGCTAAAAGCAATTGAGTACTCAATCTCATGCGGCTCGCTTAAATCATCTCCATCCTGGAACATTTGCCACAGTACATCGCCATTATCATCATTTGGAAATTGTTCTAAATCACGGCTCATACGTTCATCCTTATTGTGGTTATTGCGTATACAATATCCTAGAGTAGCCTATATTTATTTCATTTTGGAGAAGAATTCATTAGAAATTGTTCTTAACTTTATATGATCGTAATTGTTAAATTTTAGTTAGGCACTCACAATACGTATTTTGCTTGAAGCGTTTCATTCAAAATGGAACTTCACTCACAATTTTAATTTCAATACCACTCAACGGTTGTTGAAACTCTAAATAACTCGCATGCAAAGCCATACGCCCTAAATCACTGAGTTTAGGGTTTGGATGATAGAGTTTATCACCTGTGATCGGATGACCTATGGCTTGCATATGTACGCGTAATTGATGTGAACGCCCCGTAATTGGCGTCAACAAGACACGACTAGCATCTAAATGCGCATCATAAGCGACCAATTCAAACAGTGTTAAGGCTGATTTTCCAAGTTCAAAATGAACGATTTGTCTCGGTCTGTTTTCCCAGTCCGTAATTAAAGGCAAGTCTACTTGTCCCTGTTGTGGAATTTTACCTTGCACCAGTGCCACATAATTTTTTTTCACGGTGCGCGCTTGGAACATTTTGCTCACAGCCACTTCAGCATCACGATGTTTTGCAAACATCAAAATTCCAGAGGTTGCCATATCTAAACGATGGGTAATTTTTGCATTTGGATATTGAGCTATCACTCTTAAATAGGCACTGTCATGATGTTCAGGCAAGCGTCCTGGCACAGACAATAATCCTGCTGGTTTATCAATGACCACCAAATCATCATCTTCATAGACGATGTTAAGTGGACCTTGAGGTGGCATATATACAAAATTATCGTCTAAAGGCATGTGAACAAAGCATTTCTTTGGGATGCGGAAAAATAGCAACTGATCAACACAGTGTCAATTTATAAGATGAGCGATTTGAGAATTGAGAATTGAGAATTGAGAATTGAGAATTGAGAATTGAGAATTATAATTTTTTAAGAGAATTTTGAGGGTGTCAGGGAAAACATGTTGTTTACTTCAACTATTATAACTTTGTAAGTTATAACCCTATTGCCTATAAACTTCTGATTTATAGCGTCCTAAGCCGAATCAAGACCTTTTGGGTAAGTACTACACGCACGCCGTACGCAACTGGTAGCAATCTACTCTTTTCGATCCCGTCACACCCTTGAGATATATAATAGCGAGACTGCGTCGGGATTAATTTCCTAAGATTAACGAATTTTAGCATCGAATAAAAAAATATTTCATATCACCTTATAAATATAATATTTTTTCCCAAATAGGTTCATTGATACACTTTTTTTAGCGATTTTTAGCTAAATATTGCAATTAAAATTCAAGTTGACCTTCCATTTTAGAGACTGGCTTGAATCCAAGATGCAATGCTCCACCACAACATCATGGCAAACATGCCACACATAAGATTAGCTATTACTTTTTGTAGTTGAGATAATTCAGATTTATAAATTTTGAGGTTAATTGTATAAGCAATTGCACCGAGTGAACCACCCACAGCACCACCAATAATCAGTAGTAACAACGGCCAGCCTGCCATCATGTGGACTTTAAAAGGAAGTTTTGCGCGGGATTTTTCTTGTACTGTATTCACAGGGTGATCCTATAAGTTTATTTCAGTCTTCAATGAGCTTAAGTGCTATAAATCTAAAGCAAGCTTTAGACCAATGCTGAGCTAAAATAGCTGTAAAATTGATCGTGGTTTTTAAATATTTAAACAATCTCACTTAAAAATCAAAGATATAGTTTATTCAGAAGTCTGTAAATTCAATTCATCCACTGAATAATTTAGATATTTGCTTGAACAAACGTCAGAATGATAAACAATATTACAGCTAAACCCATTAAAGGCTGTTTAGGCGCAATACTGTTAATTAATCTGGCAATTCTCTGAGCACTCAGCATAAATAATAGAAAAATCAGTAGTGTTGGTAGCGAAATCACCCACATTATTATGTAATAGATGACAAATAAGCTTGTCAAAATAAGACTACCTACAAGCCCCATAATAATTGGATGATGCATCCCGCTCGGTTCCAAATGCAGTGTCTGTGCGAGCGTGTTGTATATCTGAACAAATATTGCTGTAAAATTTAATGAAAAAAGATAGTCCATTATTCCTGCAATAAAAGGCGTTACACTTAAAAAAGCAACTTGCTTTGCCATCGAAAGGATCATGTTTTTATGATCAATTGTCCAGGTCAAAGACAACCAAACAAATATACAAGCAACAAATGCAGCGGACAGAAGATGAAGCAAATAAATTTGTGAAGGCCATAATTTTTGGATAACGAGAAATATAATGATAAAAATTATAGATAAGTAACCATGAATCTTCTTCAACAAAAATAAGCCTGATTTTGCATTTGAATCTTTGAGCTTGTGATTCCAATTTGAAAAATTTTTTTCAGTATTTTGTAAAAAACCATCAATCTTTGGATTCTGTCTAATCAGATCACCCAAAAAGTAAAGCCCAATTAAAACTTGAAATAATGCCAATATATTTTTCATTCTTTATCCGAGATTTTTAATACTTCTTTTATAAATTTACTGAGCATCAGCTTGACGCTGCTTTTTCTTTTTGAACCAACGTACTGTCCAAACCACACCAATTAGTAAAACGATTACTACCAATACTGGTATAAAGAATGACAATACGGAAATCACCAATGCGCTGACCCACTCACCTGTAGAAACCACAGGATTTGCCACGCCACCCGTGGTTGCGGTCGAGACACCCCGTGCTGCAACTGTCCCAAGTTGCACTGCTCCTGCTGTTCCACCACCGACGATGATTGCAGCAGCCCAACTTGCAAATTGCGACATTTCGCCAGAGCTGACCGCCATCGTGGTCAGTGTACCCGCCACCAATGCCGCAGGCGTCGCAATAGTATCCAGTAAGTTATCAATCCAAGGAATGTAATACGCCCCGATTTCAAAAATGGTGGCAACACCCAATGCAATACAAACCGATGGCATCGCAAGCCATTCAAAGCCTTTCATCGGTTCAAACCATCCCATGAGGGAGGCAATACTCATCACCAATAAGGGAACAAATACGCGGAAGCCACATGCAGCACTCAATCCTATACCAAGACATAAACCGAGTATTGTTTCCATAGCAAACCTTTTTATTTATATGTTTTTAATTTTCTTAAGGTAACAAAAAAGCCCTATGGTGTAATAGGGCTTTTGTTTAAAACAGTGGTGTCTGTTTTAGTGTGTTTGCTTGAGCGAATTATTTTTTAAATTGATTGCTTAAGCATTTGGTACACGGTGGTAAACGATCAGTACCAATTTCTAAGTAAGCACGATGCCCACATTGAACGCAAAAATAGAAACCTGTTCCCGGTTTAGAGCCAGCTGTAACCATTTTTGTTCTCCGTATATTTTTAGAAATGGTGAGATCACTATAACGGAGTGTGAATGACTTTTTATTGTCCATTTCGACAAATGATGATGGCGATTGGGCGAAGAAGTGATTTTCATTAATTTTCTAAAATTTTTTGCTCAAAAAAATTTAAAGGGTTGTTATAAGGTGAATATATATTGAAACTCTGAATGATCAATTCGTATACTTGATCAGTATATTTAAATGCTCTGTAAAGAAAATCTATATCTATTTGTGCCTCTTTTAAGCTCGGAACTAAATGGTAACGATGTAATGGATTTTCACAACTGGTACAATTATATAGCGAAATAAAATTCCACATATTATGAGCATTTTGACTAAATATTTTATAAGGAAACTTATAAAGAGATTCTTTTCCTGCTTCTTGAGCCATTCTTCTATAATCTAGCTGAGCCCAATTACCTAAATTTACTTCCACTAAATATTCTGGTTTTTGAGCTCTTATCCATTCTTCTTTAAATTGTATTATTTTCTGGACTTCATCTTTGTAGTTTAAATCTAAAGTATTGTCTTCTAATTCTTTTTTGTAGTGTTCTAGGATTAGCTTTTCTTCACCTAAGCCGTAGATGACATATTTTTTTACTCTATCTTCTAAATCTATTAATATCCAAGCCAATGATATTTGTAAATCAGTCATTGCCCTGAGAAATAATGGAGCCGCGTGACCATTTAACATATTCGGAGAATTTACCATTTGAATAGATAATGTAACTTGTCTAGATACCAAACCACCTACAACGCTCTTAACTTCATGATTATTAGGATTTTCAGGTAATTTATCTAGTAAGTAATTACATGACTCTATTAGATATGATTCTAGATTTTCTAAGAATTTTGAGAAATTTTCATTATCCAATTTTTTTACACCCATCCAAAAAGAAAGATTTATACCAAAAATTTTTGCTCCAAATACTGTTTACATTATGGTCTACACCAATATTGCCATTTAACGATGCTCGAGCAAAAGATGCCACTCTCCTAGCCTTTTCGCCAGTAGGATTTAAAAAAATCGAATCGAAATCTTCATTACTAATGATACTTTCAGGAACATCTAACTTTCTAGCTACCATCATTAAAAATATAGCTGTAACTTGCACTTTGGTAGCATGATATGTTCGTCTATCCAGTAGCTCTCTAACATCCAATTTTAATTTTTCAATAGCTATTACTCTATCCATCGTGTTTTCAAAATCTTTAAAGAGAAAACTCAATGGAAAATTTTCAAATAGAAAGTTGATATGCTTAACTCCTTCAAAAAGGTCAGCCTTAAGCCTTTTATCTAAAGTAATATTAATTCTATGTTTGCACTCATCATCAAGAAGAAGAAAATTACTTAAATTGACAAAGTTATGATTAGGAAGATTTTCAATTTCATGAATTTTTTTGATAAATTCACATCCTAAATTTATAGCATCTTTGCTTTTCAGATTCTGAAAAAGCGCAGAAATCCATATCAAATTTGGCAACCCATTATCAGCAAAGCTAACTTCCTTCATATTTTGTAATTGTTTAAGAGGTGGAATTAGTTTAGTTCCTACTTTCTTATGATCTTGTAAAACACGATTTGATTTTTTCATAATAATTTATTTAAAAGACCCTACTTCACAGTAAGGTCTTTTTTAAACAATATCAACAACTTTCAGCCTAAAATTAAGCCACATTCCCTTCCAAGAAATCCTGTGCAAAGCGTTGTAACACCCCACCCGCTTCATATACAGATACTTCTTCTTCGGTATCCAAACGACACGTTACAGGCACTTCAATCGTTTGATTTTTACCATCCGCCGTTGAGCGCTCAATAACTAAAGTCAAAGTCGAACGTGGTGAAATATTACCAATCACGCTATACAGCTCAGTACCATCCAAACCTAAAGTTTTACGGTCAGTTCCTGCCTTAAACTCAAGCGGTAACACACCCATACCGACCAAGTTGGTACGGTGAATACGCTCGAAACCTTCTGCCACAATCGCTTCAACCCCTGCAAGGCGAACACCTTTCGCAGCCCAGTCACGACTCGAGCCTTGACCGTAGTCTTTACCTGCAATAATAATTAAAGGCTGTTTACGGTTCATGTAGGTTTCAATCGCTTCCCACATACGCATCACTTCGCCTTCAGGCTCTACACGTGCTTTAGACCCTTGCTTAATCGTACCGTCCGAACGTACCACCATTTCGTTATACAATTTCGGATTGGCAAAGGTCGCACGTTGCGCGGTTAAATGGTCACCACGGTGCGTTGCATATGAGTTAAAGTCTTCTTCTGGCACGCCCATTTTATGTAGATATTCACCTGCTGCCGAATCCATCATAATCGCATTCGATGGTGATAAATGATCCGTGGTGATGTTATCGCCTAAAATCGCAAGCGGACGCATATTGGCTAAAGTACGTGGTGCTGCAAGTGCGCCTTCCCAATATGGCGGACGACGGATATAGGTACTTTGCGGACGCCAGTCATATAATGGGCTTGCAGCTTGAACCTTCTCACCCAAATCAAACATTGGGATATACACTTTCTTAAATTGCTCAGGTTTTACTGCAACTTTCACCAGTGCATCAATTTCTTCATCCGATGGCCAAATGTCTTTTAAATAAATCGGGTTGCCGTCTTTGTCATGTCCTAAAGCATCCATTTCGATATCAAAACGAATCGTCCCTGCAATCGCATACGCCACAACTAAAGGTGGAGATGCCAAGAATGCTTGTTTTGCATAAGGATGGATACGACCATCAAAGTTACGGTTACCTGATAAAACAGCCGTTGCGTAGAGGTCACGGTCAATAATTTCTTGCTGAATTTTTGGATCTAACGCACCTGACATCCCGTTACATGTGGTACATGCATACGCCACGATACCAAAACCGAGTTTTTCTAAATCACCGAGTACACCTGCTTCTTCTAAATACAATGCTGCGGCTTTAGAACCCGGTGCAAAAGATGATTTCACCCACGGCTTACGCACTAAGCCGAGTTCATTCGCTTTACGAGCAAGCAAGCCAGCTGCAACCGTATTACGTGGGTTTGATGTATTGGTACATGATGTAATCGCTGCGATGATGATTGCACCATCAGGCATTAAGCCTTCTGCTTCTTGCGCACGAGCTGCTTCTAAATTACCTGCAATACCTTTGGCTTTTAAATCGCTTGTTGATACACGCGCATGTGGGTTTGATGGACCTGCAATATTACGAGTTACGGTTGATAAATCAAAACGGAGTACACGTGGGTACTCGGCTTTAGTCATATCACTTGCCCACAGACCAATTTCTTTGGCATAGGTTTCTACAAGCTTCACTTGCTCAGGCTCACGACCTGTCAGTGTTAGATAATCAATGGTGTTTTGGTCGATATAGAACATCGCAGCCGTTGCACCGTATTCAGGGGTCATATTGGAGATGGTTGCACGGTCACCAATCGACATTGTGTCTGCACCTTCACCAAAGAACTCTAAATATGCGCCAACCACACGCTCTTTACGCAAGAACTCTGTTAAAGCCAATACGATATCAGTTGCCGTAATGCCCGGCTTACGCTGACCAACGAGCTCTACGCCAATAATGTCTGGCAGACGCATCCACGATGCACGGCCGAGCATCACGTTTTCAGCTTCTAAGCCACCGACACCAATTGAAATGACACCTAAAGCATCCGTATGCGGTGTATGTGAATCTGTGCCCACACACGTGTCAGGGAAAGCCACGCCACCACGGTTTTGAATCACTGGAGACATTTTCTCCAAGTTGATTTGATGCATGATGCCATTACCCGCAGGGATTACATCTACATTTTCAAAGGCAGTTTTGGTCCATTCAATAAAATGGAAACGGTCTTCATTACGGCGATCTTCTACTGCACGGTTTTTCTCAAATGCATCAGGATCAAAACCACCGTACTCGACTGCGAGTGAGTGATCGACAATCAGCTGAGTTGGTACAACGGGATTGACTTTAGATGGGTCTCCACCTTGATCGGCAATCGCATCACGCAAACCTGCAAGGTCCACCAATGCTGTTTGACCCAAAATATCGTGGCAGACCACACGTGCTGGATACCAAGGGAAATCATGGTCTTGTTTGTTAAAGATTAACTCTTTAAGAGACTGCTCTAAAATTGCAGGGTCGCAACGGCGTACCAATTGCTCTGCAAGCACTTTAGAAGTATATGGGAGTTTTGCGTATGCGCCTGGCTGAATATCCTCAACGGCTTGACGCACATCATAATATTCGAGCTGGGTACCTTGCAGTGGTTTACGGTAGTTGTTATTCATCGCGTTCCTGCCTTGCCTTGAGCATCTTTTTTCTAAACTTTCTAAACATTTTGTTGTTGATGAGACTTCATCATTTGTGATGGCATAGTACACTGCTGAAAGTCCATTTCCCAAATCTTATATATTTCATGTACTTAGGTACAAAAAATAGGGTTTTTGAAATATTTTGTTTCAAATAATGCAGTTAAATTAGCAGTTATGTGCTTTTTTTTGAAAAATAGTGGAAAATTGGGATAATTCTTTAGTATTAGATTCAGATTCGAGCATAGAAAATGAACAATTTATCTTTCTCCTCATTTACGCTTAATGGCGTGGATGCTCAAAAATTTTTACAAGGTCAAGTGACGTTGCATGTTGAACGCCTTGAGGAAAATATCACGCGCTACACAGCAATTTGTGATTTAAAAGGTCGAATTCACTTTGGTTTATGGTTAACAAAGCTGAATCCTGAAAGCTTTGTCATTGTAACCACTCAAGATCAAGCTGAAGAATTTTCCAAACACATTAAAAAATTCGGTGCTTTTTCCAAAATGAAACTTGAAGAAGCTAGTCAGGTCTATCCTACGCTTCAAGGTGACACCACAACGTTCTCAGCAGAAGTAACAGATATTGCCGCTTGGCAAGTTCAGGCCATTCAACAGGGTCAAGCTTACATTGATCAAGCCATAGAACACGTGTTCCAACCCCAAGAACTCCGTTTACATCAACGTGAAGGCGTTCACTATGACAAGGGTTGTTACTTGGGTCAGGAAGTGATTGCACGTTTATGGTTTAAAGCTAAACCGAAAGCGTGGTTACATTTAATTCAGGGTACAGGTGCTGTACCTGCAGAAGCTGAACAACTCGATAAAAGTGTACAAGTCGTCAATAGTGCGCCTTTCCAAAACGGTTATATCGCTTTGGTGGTAGCACGTCCTGAAGCATTAGCAGAGTTAGACGTGACTGTTTTAGATTTGCCTGAGTATTTAAATGGTGATGTGGCTAGACCACAGTAAAGTTCATTCTCAAATTACAAGCCAGAATATCAATCATTCTGGCTTTTTTATGCACTCCCTTAAAATGTCAGCAAAGTAAAAATAGACATAACAAATAATGTATTACTCTTTTCCTTTACGCTTTAACATTTTTATTTTTTTATTTGTGTGCTTAGTCTAATTGCCCCAACACTAAACTATGCTGGAATTGATGCTCGATTATTAGAGCAGCTTAAAAAAGAAAATGTGGAAGATACAACAAATACGCTGATTACATCTGAAATCATTGAACTTATAGAGCAAAATGAACAGCTTTATCAAGAAAGTAATGTAGATTTTAAAATTCTAATGATTCCAAACACTAATGGTGAATCTATTGAGCAATATGCACTGGATGTTTTTAATACACTTAAAATTGGCAACGAAAAACTCGATAATGGTTTATTACTCTTAGTTGCAAAAGACGATCGTAAAATGCGCTTCGAAGTTGGTTATGGTTTAGAGGGTGACTTCACTGATATAGAGGCAGCACACCTAATTAGAAATACGTTAGCACCTAACTTTAAAAATCATAATTATTTTAGTGGATTTTCACATCTTCAAAGAAAACTTATAGCCAATTTATCCTTAGAAAATTCATCATCAAATAAAATTGAATTTGAGCCCTTAGTCGATTCGAAAACAGAAAACAATATAATCAATGTGGGTAAACCTTCTAAATTCGTGACTAATTACTGGATTTTTGCGCTATGGAATTTTTTAGTGTGTGCTATGTTAATCATTTATTTATCACCTATTTATGACTATCTATTAAGAGGTAAAGAATATTTTAAGGGTTATAAAAAACTTTTGATCGGTATTTTGCCCATCCATTTATTAATTTGTTGGTTTTTAACTGCATTAAATATTCTCGTTCTTTTCTTCAGTACGCTCTTACTGTTGGTGACATTATCGTATATTCACCATAAATATGACCTACACAGTAAGTGGAAAATTATTTCAATTAAAGAAAAAATTCTATTATTGGCTATTTGTTTTGCTTTCGCTGCGACTTTTGCAAAAAAGGTGGATAAGTTATCAATCGGATCTGTCTTTGTTGTATTTTTTTACTTAAGTGTGCCATTGTTCTTCTTGTGGCTTCTAACAATTTTGATTGTGAGACAAAATAAATCCCTCTATCCAAGGTTCTATGCTGACTGGTTTAAGAGTGAGGAATCCACGACTAATACCAATAACTCATCGGATTCATCAAGCTCTTCTTCAAGCCATAGTTCTTCATCTAGTACCAACTCATCTTCATCACGAGATTCAGGCGGTAGCTCAGGCGGTGGTGGTGCTTCTGGCTCATGGTAAATTTACATTTATTCAAAAAAACCTCCATTTAGGAGGTTTTTTATTAACTATTAGGCTGAGGATTTGGAACATATTTCCGGTAAATAATCAGGTTTAATATTACCAATACCGCACAACACCAGTACATAAATTCAAAGCTCCATTGTGCGATAACTAATCCCATCACAACTGAACCAATCGCTAGACCAATATCAAAACAAATAAAGAATGTTGATATTGCATGCCCCATCCGATGCTTATCTACGGTTTGAATGGTGAGCGTTTGCAAACAAGGAAATACTGAACCATATCCAATTCCAATAAAAATTGCAGATAACCACAACATCCATTGATCATTGACCAATGTTACGACCATAAGCCCAATCGCAAAAAATATAAAAGAAGGAACAATAACAGCACTCGGACCTTGACGGTCATAAATTTTACCGACCCAAGGTCTTACAATTAACATCGACGCCGCAAACAATATAAAAAATACACTGGTGTACGCCAGCAGTTGTTTGCTCTCACTATAAACCGTAATAAAACTGGTAATACTCGAGTAAGCAAAAGCTGTAAGTAAAGCAACACCACTTACAGCAAAAACTTTAGGCTCAAGAAAATCGTCTAGCTTAAAACCTTTTTTATTCATTTTATGTTGCTGAGGTATCTGATTCGCTGGAATATTTAATAGCCAGCTAAAAATTAGACCTAAACTGATGAGCACCGCGAGAGCACCGAATAAAATTTGGAAGCTATAAAATTGAATCATGGTAAGCGCAATTAACGGTCCAAATACCACACCTAGGTTAGTGGACATCACATAATAACCCATGCCTTCACCTTTACGATGCTCAGGAATGAAGTCATTCGCGACTGGAACAGCCACAGTGGTCAACACACTAAACCATATCCCATGTAAAAATCGTATAAGCAACAATGACCACATGTTATCAATGAATAAATAAGCAAATGCAAAGACCGCAAAAAACGTGCTCGATCCACGCATAGTGAGTCGCTTACCCATTTTTTGAATGATCATACCTGAAAATGGTCGTACTGCTATTGATGAGGCGAGAAAAAGCGTTAACGCTAATCCTGCTTCTTCAACTGATCCCGCTAAGTCCTTCACAATGTAAATCGGAAGGACAGCCAACATGGCAAAGTAGTAAATAAAAACAAATAAATTATTTAATACACACAAGATAAATGAACGATTCCAAAGTCGCTCGGTGGTTACACTCATGAAAATCTACTCTTGTCGCATTAATGTTTGGGCTTGAGGGCGTAATGGATCTAAACTCAGTTTGACCAATTGACGGATATAGTGCTCATCAGGCAAATGATTAAAGAAAATAATTTGGTAATGAATAGGACCATACAGTCGATCAAGTACCAAATCATAGTGATCATGTTCTATCAGCTCCCCCACCTCAATCGCCTGTTGGATCAGTTGATGCAGTTGAACTCGTTTAGGTAACAAATATTGCTTGAAGAATGTTGCAGCCAATTCACGATGATTCGCCATAACCACCAACATCGCACGTCCCACTGGATGATCTAAAGCCTTAGCCAAACGAAGCAATTGTTGATTAAGATTTTGTTCAAGGTCGAGTTCTGGCTCAAACTCAAAAATTGAGAGTGTGAGCTCCTTAAACGTGTCTAGAACCAATTCAGATTTATGTGACCACCATCGATAAATAGTCGACTTTCCCACCCCAGCACGTGAAGCTATGTCTTCTACTGTCAGTTGGAGATATTCCACTTCATTCAAAGCCTGTTTGACTGAAGCTAAAATACATGATCGGCGTCGTGCACTTTTGTCATCGACTGTCATGAAATCCTCACAAATAAAACGATACGTTTCGTATCGTTTTATAATAGAGTTTTTTTATTGATAAAGATATGAAAATAAGACCAAGGCGTTAGATGGAATAGATTTTAACTGTCAATCGATTGAGAGATGACTCATAAAAAACCTCCTATATCGCTAGGAGGTTTTTTTCTAAAAGCCATGAAATAATTTATTCATATCCTTCACCACATAATCTTTAAAATGAAATGCTCTCGCGTGTTTAGCATCAAACTTTACGGTTAAATCACCTTTTTGGAATACATACACTCGATTCTCCTGACTCACCAAATACTGCTCGCCAAGTTTCAATAAGAGCGCATCTATCTTTTGTTCATCTGGGATTGAATCATCTTGAAAAACTTTATCGTAATTACGTTTAATGCCTTTTATAAACATCGTTGAACACCTCATTGCACAATGCGTATTTAAGCAAAACCATCGAAGAACTACTAGTGGATTAAAATTTTGGTTAAATCCATATATTCAAGGCTGAACAACATAAATCCAGTGTCGTTTATATGCTTATACTGCAATACACACACTTTATTCACAAAGCGAAGCTAAATTTGAAGGATGTATACATATTCTATATTTACATTCACATAATTCGGACTATGATGAAATGGTGTAAAACTCTATTAACATCAAATAAATAGGGTTGCTTTTAAGATAGGTATAAAACAATTATGAAAAAAATATTATGTGGTGCTTTACTCGCTGTTGCCACCTCATTTAGCTTCGCTGCCGCACCAGTCGATCCTGCATTCAGCAAAGTACAGGAACTGATTCAAGCAAAGAATTACAATGCGGCCTACCAAGAACTTGAACGCTTATCAAAAGCAGGGAATCCTCAAGCGACTTATAACTTGGCATATCTCACTCAAGCTGGTCAAGGAACCAAACAAGACAACAAAAAAGCAGTACAACTTTATGAACAAGCTGGCACTGCAGGCTATCCTTTAGCCAATTATGTATTGGCGCAAAACTATGCCACTGGCGGCTTGGGGCTGACCAAAAATGAAAAAAAATCTCGTGAATACTTAGATAAAGCTGCAGCTCAAGGTTTTGAAGATGCGATTGTTGAATCTGCTGTTCTACTGTTCTCTGAAGGTAAAGAACAATCTGATAAGCTCGCTTTGCAAAAACTTGATCCTTTAATTAAGAAAGGAAGTTATCCAGCCATTCATGCTCGTGCTTTATACGATATTTCATTAGGCTTCAAAACCAAAACTGAAGCGCCTGTGAAAAAAGGTTTAGCGAGCATTCAAGATTTAGGTAAAAAAGGATACATCCCTGCGCTTATGGCCATTGGTAACATGTTCGTAAACGGAAATATCGTTCCGCAAAACCTACCTGAGGCAAAAAAAATATTTAGTGCTTTAGCAGATGAAAATATTCCTCAAGCCAAAGAAAATCTAGCGATCGTGAACAAACTGATTGCTGAGAATGCAAAAAAACCTGCAGCAAATACGAAAGCTAAATCATAAGCATTAATTTAAATTTTAAACCGCTGCTCAAATACAAAAACCCTATCACGAGATAGGGTTTTCTTATATGAAAAGGATATTTATGATTACATTTTAGGTTTTACTCAATTACCACCATAAAATAATTAATCCAGCAGTCACAATAAATCCAATGACTGTACTCATCAATAAAGGTGTAATTGCACGATCATTGAGCCCATATGCTTGTCCCAACATTCCAAATAATGCAGGTGTAGGTAAAGCTGCAATCAATGTCCCTACATACACGATATCCATTGGTGCTTGAGCAATAAATCGTAGAGTCAAATACATGAGTATTGGAAAAATAAAGTTGGACGATAGAACAATATAAAGACTCTGCTGATTGACATATTTTAGGGTTAAACCTGCGATGCTTCCGCCAATCACAAATAACGCCAAAGGAGATGCCGTCTGACCAATCATTAAGAAAACTTGATCTATATAATGCGGCAGTTTAACCTGAAAAACCGCGCACACAATTCCGATTACCACACCAATAAACAATGGATTTTTACATAGGATTATAAAGTTATTTTTTAATGTATTGAGTAGTGCTTGCTGATTTTGAGCTTGCAATCCCGCAATAAATAAAGCTGCTGGAACAAGAAAAACACTTTCGATAATTACGATTAAAGAAGTAAAGGCAAGCGCGATATGACCAATCAATAGACTTAAAATGGCCGTACCAAGTAGTCCAGTATTAGACATTGACGCTCCAATTGAGAGAATGGCAGCATCACTTAAATTGTTTTTAAAATGCTTTACCAAAATCCATAAAGCGATTGCAAATACAAAGGCAGTCACCACAATATAACTGTAGAAAAGTTCAGGTTGCCATATCGCATCAAGATCTTTTGATGAAAGCGCTTGTAAAAATAGAGCAGGTAAAGCGACTCGAATGACGAATGTACCAACAATAGAGACTTGTTCCTTGCTAAGTAAATTCAGTTTAACCGAGGCATATCCCGAAAAAAGCAGTAAAAAAATCGGAATAATGACCGATAAAACCATGACTTAGCATCCCTAGCTATTGTATGAGTTAGTCAAATTATCATACAACAGCCGTAATTACCCAGGATGACTTTTTAAGTATACCTTTATGCCTATTTTATCTATCAGCATATGGCTTAAATAATGATTTCACATCATGCGGTTGGCATCGTAAATATTGCGGACTAATTTCAACCTCTGCTTTTAATTGAGCAGCAGCATGCCATGGCCATCTTGGATTAAATAGTATTGCCCTTGCGAGCCCGATTGCATCAGCTTTGCCTTGTTGTAAGACATCTTCCGCCTGTTGAGGTTCAGTGATCAGCCCAACAGCAATCACTGGAATGTCTACGTGTTTCTTGATTGCTTCCGCAAATGGAACTTGGTAATTAGGACCAATCTGAATATTTTGATCGATATGTAATCCCCCTGATGATGCATGGATATAAACTGCACCAAGTTTTTCTAATGCCTTTGATAACCCAATTGAGTCATCAATATTCCATGCCTTTTCTTGCTCCATCCAGTCTGTTGCAGACAAACGAACACCGATTGGATAGTTGTCTGGAACAGCATTTTTGATCGCCTGAAAAACCTCTAAAGTTAGACGAATGCGATTCTCAAAACTTCCACCATATTCATCTGTTCTTCGATTAGATAAAGGGGACATAAATTGATGTAATAGATAACCATGAGCCGCGTGGACTTCGATGAGATCAAAACCTGCATCTACAGATCTGACTGCTGCAGTTGCAAAGTCATCGATAATTTTTTTGATTTCCTCGATACTTAATTCATGAGGAGCCTGATCATCTGGATTAAATGGTAAATCACTTGCAGATACCGTTTGCCAGCCATGTTCATGATTCGATGAGAATTGACCACGTCCCAACCATGGTTTATCAGTTGAAGCTTTACGTCCCGCGTGCGCTAACTGAATGGCGATTGGCGTTGGAGCAATCGATTTTACCTTATCAATCAATGCTTTTAATTGTGCACGTTGTAAATCATTCCACAACCCTAAATCTGCAAAACTGATACGACCTACAGCTTGTACCGCAGTTGCTTCAATAATATATAATCCAGCACCCGACAATGCATAACTCGCCCATTGTTGTTCATGCCAAAAACTATGCTCCCCTGCTTCATTCGCAGAATACTGACACATGGGAGCAATAATAATTCTATTTTTGAGTGATAAATTTCCGAATTGAATTGGCTCAAATAATTTTGCCACACTGAATCTCCCTGATTTTAAATTGATTTATTTGTAGCAGTGTACAACGCATTTACGCGATAAATCATCTAAGTTCATTTCATCATTGAATGCTTTAAAAAACATTTTAAAACTTAACCATGAAGGCACTAGATGGATTGTGTATCATATTCTGTTCAAGCGTAATATCTTGTAGTTCACTCGATGCTGCTTGCAATATCCTCATTTAACCCAATATTTTTCTACTCGCCCATTTAACAGAGTTTCCATGCCTGAATTACCTGAAGTTGAAACCACGAAAACCAGCTTGCTCCCTTTGCTGAATCAAAAAGTACTTTCTGTTCAAGTCAATAATTCAAGTCTGAGATGGCCTATACCAAATGATGTAAATCAATTGGTCGGTCAACGACTGATAGGGCTAACACGTCGATCCAAATATATTTTGGCACAATTTGAAAATGCGACCATGTTATGGCACTTGGGAATGTCAGGCAGCTTTCGTTTGAGTGATTCACGTGATGCATTGAGAAAGCATGATCATTTCATCATACAATTCGATGATATCCAATTACGCTACCACGATCCTCGTCGTTTTGGTTGCATTTTATGGCTAGATGATCATGCTCAATCCAAACTTTTAGATACGCTTGGACCTGAACCTTTAAGTGAATCTTTTAATACTGACTATCTAGAGCAGAAATTTAAAAATAAGAGTGTTGCAGTCAAAGTTGCAATTATGGATAACCACATTGTTGTGGGTGTTGGAAATATTTACGCAACTGAAAGTCTGTTTAATTTGGGCATTCATCCTGCACAACCCGCTTCTAGTCTTACACGGCCACAAATTGAAAAATTTGTCATTGAAATAAAACGAATCCTTAAACAAGCAATTGATTTAGGCGGATCTACTTTACGTGATTACACCAATGCCATGGGCGAAAATGGCTACTTTCAACAAACGCTATTGGCTTATGGGCGCGCTGGTGAAATGTGCATCAACTGTGAAACAACTTTAGAAAATATTAAACTCGGGCAACGTGCTTCTGTCTTTTGCCCTGAGTGTCAACCGCTTAAGCGACCTCAAGCCTCAAAGAATCCTGTATCAAAGGTAAAATCCAAATGAAATCAGCAATTGTTCGGCATATTTTAGTCAAAGATAAAGACCTGTGTATCCAACTTAAACAAAAGCTTAAAGACGGTGCTGATTTTGCTAAAATTGCTAAGCAACACTCAACTTGTCCCTCAGGAAAAAAAGGAGGGGAATTAGGTGAGGTTAAGAAAGGACAATTGGTTGGTCCTATCGATAAGGCAGTTTTTAGTTTGGCTGAACGTGAATTACATGGACCAATTAAGAGTCAATTCGGCTGGCATTTACTCGAAATTAAATTTCGTATGGATTTTTAAACTTCTTGGATTTTCCTCTCCTTTTAGGAGATGAGAACCATCGCTTCGCAAGGGAGAGCTAAGAATCAATACCTCCCAGCCTCCCTTTGACAAAGGGGGATTTAAAAAAAATGATGAGATATAAAAAACGGCGCATTTAGCGCCGTTTTCATTGTAAAAGCATTAACCTTTACGTTTTAATTCGTCACGAATTTCACGAAGTAATTCGATATCTTCTGGAGTAGCTTCAGGTGCTGGAGCTTCCTCCTCTTGCTTACGACGCATTTTATTCATCAATTTCACTAACCAGAATACCACCCATGCAAGCAGGATAAAGTTGATGAGAATCGTCAAGAAATTACCGTAAGCCAAAACATTTAAACCCGCTTCTTGAGCGGCAGCAAGCGTTGTAAGGTTATTTGGATTATCGCCCAATACAACAAACCAGTTTGAATAATCTACATCACCGCCTAAGATCCAACTGATAATTGGCATGATGACATCTTTCACCATTGAATCAATGATTTTACCAAACGCCCCACCAATGATCACACCGACCGCCAGATCCATTACATTGCCTTTCACGGCAAATTCTTTAAACTCTTTAATAATGCTCATTTTTTCTCCAAAATTTTTCTATGCATTAATGTGACATAATATACATTATTCTTAATGATATTTCCGTCCAAACTCGTTGGTTTTCCACCAAAATCATAAGTATCTCTGTTTAAATAAACAAGATCTTGTCCAGATCAACTACAACAATTCAACAACTTTTATTTCATCTCTTAAATGCTGTAATCAAGATATAAAAAAACCGCTCTTTTGAGCGGTTTTTTATTTAAATCAATTAAGATTTATTACGTTTACGTTCGTTTTCAGTCAACCAACGCTTACGAATACGAATTGATTTAGGTGTAACTTCAACAAGCTCATCATCTTGAATAAATTCAAGTGCTTGTTCTAACGTATACTCAATCGCAGGAACAAGTGTTAATGCATCATCAGTACCTGATGCACGAACGTTTGTTAATTGTTTCGCTTTAGTTGGGTTTACAACCATATCGTCAGAACGAGAGTTAATACCAATGATCATACCTTCGTAAACTTCTAACTGAGGTTTAGCGAATAGACGACCACGGTCTTGTAAACTGAACAATGCATAGCCCAAGCATGTACCTTGAACCATAGAAATCAACACACCGTTTTGACGTTTTGCAACAGAACCTTGTTTCATTGGTCCATAGTGCGAGAAACTTGAGGTCATGATACCAGTACCTGAAGTCATGGTCATGAATTCTGAACGGAAACCAATCAAGCCACGTGAAGGTACAGTTGCTTCAATACGAATACGACCTTTACCGTCGACTTCCATATTGGTCATTTCACCTTTACGGTTACCCATTTGTTCCATCACAGCACCTTGATGCTGTTCTTCTACGTCAAATGTTACGTTTTCGTATGGCTCTTGCATTTCGCCGTCAATCTCTTTCAAGATTACTTGCGGACGAGATACACCCATCTCGAAGCCTTCACGACGCATGTTTTCGATCAATACCGAAAGGTGAAGTTCACCACGGCCCGACACTTTAAAACGGTCAGGACTGTCAGTATCTTCTACACGAAGTGCTACGTTGTGAATCAATTCGCGGTCAAGACGTTCACGGATGTTACGTGAGGTCACAAACTTACCTTCTTTACCGGCGAATGGTGAGTTGTTAACTTGGAATGTCATCGATACTGTAGGCTCATCTACAGAAAGCGGTGGCAATGCTTCAACATGTTTAGGATCACAAATCGTGTCAGAGATATGAAGTTCGTCCATACCTGTTACACATACGATGTCACCTGCAGAAGCAGATTCAACGTCGATACGCTCTAAACCATGGTAACCCATGATTTTTAAGATACGACCGTTACGTGTTTTACCATCTTTGTCGATTACCGTTACAGGTGTGTTCAATTTCACTGAACCACGTTGGATACGACCAACACCAATAACACCAACGAAGCTGTTATAGTCAAGTGAAGACACTTGCATTTGGAATGGACCATCAACATCCACTGCTGGCGGCTCAACGATGTCTACGATTGTTTGGAACAACGGAGTCATGTCTTCAGCCAGTTCTTCTGGTGAAGGACCTGCTACACCACGAAGACCAGAAGCATAAACCACAGGGAAGTCTAACTGTTCGTCAGTACCACCAAGGTTATCGAATAAATCGAATACTTGATCGATTACCCAGTCAGGACGCGCATTAGGCTTGTCAACTTTGTTGATAATTACGATTGGTTTCAAACCACGTGCGAACGCTTTTTGCGTTACGAAACGAGTTTGTGGCATTGGACCTTCTTGTGAGTCTACCAAAAGAAGTACACAGTCAACCATCGACATTACACGTTCAACTTCACCACCGAAGTCGGCGTGTCCCGGGGTATCCACGATGTTGATACGGTATTCAGTATCAGTACGTTTATCTAACCATTTGATTGCAGTATTTTTTGCAAGAATGGTAATACCACGTTCACTTTCAATAGCGCCTGAATCCATGACACGCTCGATCTCACCCGCGCGTTCACCCAAAGCACCTGATTGTTGTAAAAGTTTGTCGACAAGAGTCGTTTTACCATGGTCGACGTGTGCGATGATGGCAATATTACGGAGAGTTTTAATATCTGACATGTAAATTCGATACGCTTTAAATTTGAGGGCAAATTATACAGAAAAATCCTAAACTTTTATAGTGACTGTTTCTTTACAATTTCATTTTTTTTTGACGAATGGTTATGTTTCGGTTTTGTAAACCCATGTAACTCGATTAGAATGTCGGCACTTTCGCTTAATCTAGATGGTATAGACCATGTCTGCTCCCGACCAATCTCAAGAACCGAAACTCGATCTTGTTTATGGTTTAGACGATAAACCAAAACCGTTCATCGCTTTTCTTGCTGCCATTCAGCATTTACTTGCCATTATTGTTCCGATTGTTACTCCTGGTCTATTGATCTGTTTGGCTTTAGGTGTTTCTAAAGAAGATACAAACATGATCCTCTCCATGTCATTGGTGATTTCAGGTATTGCGACATTCTTACAAAGTAAAAAGGTTGGTCCTTTCGGTGCAGGCTTACTGATTGTTCAAGGTACAAGTTTTAACTTTATCGGTCCTATTATTGGGATTGGCTCAGCAATGGTTGCCGCAGGAACTCCAGTTGAAACTGTTATGGGTTCAATTTTTGGTGTCGTGATTGCAGGCTCATTCATTGAAATGGGCGTTTCACGCATATTACCATGGGTGAAAAAACTCATTACTCCACTTGTGACTGGTATTGTTGTACTTCTCATTGGCTTAACCTTGATTAAAGAAGGTTTAATCTCAATGGGTGGTGGTTACCAAGCGATGGGGAATAATACTTTTGCCAATACAGACAATCTCATTATGTCTTGTACTGTTTTGGCATTAATCATTCTCTTAAACCGCTTAAATGTTACATGGGTCAAGAGTAGTGCGATATTAATTGCACTGATCGTAGGTTATGCGTTAGCAGGCTTCATGGGCCATTTAGATTTTTCTGGCTTAGAAAATGCACCTTTGGTTCAAATCCCTACACCAATGCACTTTGGCTTAGACTTCTCTTGGAGTTTATTTATACCAATGGCATTTATTTATCTGGTTACTTCATTAGAAGCGATTGGTGATATCACCGCGACCTCTAAATTGTCTAATCAGCCTGTTGATGGTCCGAAATGGATGGAGCGTATTAAAGGTGGTGTACTCGTCAACGGTGCAAACTCCTTACTCGCAGGCTTATTTAATACTTTCCCGAGTTCTGTTTTTGCTCAAAACAACGGAGTAATCCAATTAACTGGTGTTGCTAGTCGCCATGTGGGTATATGGATCGCCGCTCTATTAGTTATTTTGGGTTTACTACCAGCAGTGGCTGCCATCATCCAAGCTGTTCCTCAAGCTGTACTGGGGGGCGCTGTCATGGTGATGTTTGGGGCTGTTGCAGCATCAGGGATTAATATCCTTTCTGGTATTCAGCTTGACCGCCGTGCATTGCTTATTATTGCAATTTCACTTGCTCTTGGTTTAGGTGTTGCTCAAGTTCCACAGATTCTTGAACATATGCCTGAACTCATTCGTAATATATTTAGCTCTGGTGTAGCAACTGGCGGCATTGCAGCCTTGATCTTGAACTTCGTTCTACCTGAAGCAAAGAAATAATTTAGATTGAATCAAAGACTGCCCAGCATTGTCTGGGCTCTTTTATTCTGTGGAGAAATATATGGTTCCTCAAAGTGAAGTTGTTATTCGTCAACATAACTTTCTGAAAGGTCGAATATTATTAGTCAATGCACCAACTGATGACTTAACTACTCAGCTCGATAAAAACATTCAGGCTTCAGTATGGACATGGAACTATAACGACTTTCTATTTTTCCAAAATCAAAATATTCCTGTTAATTTTGGGACGGATATCCCTGAAGCAGAATATGATCAAGTCATTATTTTTGTACCTAAAGCCAAAGAACTTTTGAATTACTTACTACACAGTGTGGTACTAAAACTCGGTCTTGGTGCATCAATTTTTCTTGTAGGTGAAAAGAAAGGTGGCGTTGAACGAGCAGCAAAACAACTCGCTCCATTTGGCAAATGTGTCAAACTAGACAGCGCTCGTCATTGTCAAATGTGGCAATTAATTATCGATCAGACTCCTACGCCTCGAGCTTTAGAAAATTGGGCTCAACAATATACAATTCAAACACCGAATGGCGAATTACAGATTTATGCTTTACCTGGTGTATTTAGTCAAAATAAACTTGATATTGGTACAGCTGTATTTCTCCCCTACCTCAATCGAGTGAGTTCAGGTAAAATCGCTGACTTCGGTTGTGGTGCTGGCATTATCAGTGCATATTTAGCCAAATTGAATCCCAAAAATCGTATTTTTGCGCTTGATGTGGATGCTTTTGCGCTCGCCTCCACCCGCCTAACATTTGAAAAAAATAATTTGTCACCAGAACAGCTCGAAATCAAAGCTGTGACTGGCATTGAAGATGCGCCACTATTTTTACATGCCATCGTCAGTAACCCTCCTTTCCATCAGGGTATATACACTGATTACAATGCGAGTGAGAATCTTTGTAAGACATCACGTCGCCATCTAAAATCTGGTGGTGAACTTTGGATCGTGGCAAATCGTTTTTTAAACTACCCAACTCTCATTGAGCAAAATTTTGGTCAATGTGAAACTTTGACTGATCAACAAGGCTTTAAAGTACTGTTTGCAAGTACTCAAAAGAAATCATAAGGAACTTTCGATGAGCGAAACCGGTCAACTTAAGCGAAAGCTTGGAGCACGCCATCTTAATATGATCGCCATTGGTGGTTCTATCGGTACAGGACTATTCCTAGCTTCGGGTGCAACAATTGCCAATGCTGGCCCTGGTGGTGCATTACTTGCCTATTGTTTAATTGGCGTAATGATTTACTTCCTCATGACCAGCTTAGGCGAACTCGCAACACATAATCCAACATCAGGTGCTTTCTTCACCTATGGCACCAAATATGTCGAAGGTGGATTTGGATTCGCACTAGGCTGGAACTATTGGTACAACTGGGCGATAACCGTCGCATTTGAACTTGTTGCAGTTCAATTCATCATGAAATTTTGGTTTCCTGATATCCCAGGTTTCTATTGGAGTGCCATTTTCCTTGCTATCGTTTTTGGTATTAATGCCTTAACAGTCAAAGGTTTTGGTGAGTCTGAGTTCTTTTTCTCACTCATTAAAGTTCTTGCCATCATTGCATTTATCATCATTGGAATTTTCATGATTGCCAAAATCATGATGACACCCAATGTTACAACTTTCGCAAATTGGTCAAAGGGAGAAGCGCCATTTGTAGGTGGTTTGTCGGCATTAATTGGTGTTGCGATGATCGCAGGATTCTCATTTCAAGGTACTGAAATGGTTGGTGTTGCCGCTGGTGAGTCGAAAGATCCGAAGAAAACCATTCCTATTGCGATTAAACAGATCTTCTGGCGTATTCTCTTATTCTATATCGTATGTATTTTTATTATCGGTACATTGATTGCGTATGATGATCCTCGTCTAATGCAAGCTGCTTCAGATGAGAATATTGCATTATCACCTTTTACTTTACTCTATGAACAAGCAGGCTTTGCTTTCGCTGCAAGTGTCATGAATGCGGTCATTCTTACGGCTATCCTTTCTGCCGGAAATTCAGGAATGTACTCTTCCACACGAATGCTGTTTGATATGGCAAAAAATGGAAGTGCACCCAAAGTTTTCTCCAAACTTGATGGTCGCGGTGTACCAATGAATGCACTTTATGCTACGACAGCAATCGCAGCACTATGCTTCTTGACGACATTTATTGGTGAAGAGGAAGTATTTAATTGGCTTCTGAATATGTCTGGTATGTGTGGCTTTATCGTATGGCTCGGTATCGCAATCTCTCATTACCGATTCAGGAAAGGCTATTTGGCTCAAGGATATAAGTTAGAAGATTTAGCATATCGTGCAAAATTTTTCCCTTTTGCACCGTGGTTCGCTTTTATTTTGTGTGCAATCGTTGTGTTAGGTCAAAATTATCAAGCCGTACTTGATGGGGAGTGGATCGCAGTAGTCTCCACATATATTGGGATCTTCTTATTCTTAGCAATATGGCTAGTTTATAAGTTCAAGTACAAAACCAAGTTGATTCAATATCAAGATATGGATGTAAAACCAATTCAAGTCGATCAAGACTAATAAAATAAAAAAACAGCTCAAATTGAGCTGTTTTTTTATTGTTAGATTATGATCTTATTGTATTTTTAAGGTTAAATTCACTCGACGATTCAATGCTCGACCCTCTTCTGTCGTGTTATCCGCAATTGGCTGATTTGGGCCATAGCCTTGTGTCGAAATCTGTTTAGGATCAACATTATATTGCATCACCAATTCATTACGCACAGCATTTGCTCGCTCAAGAGATACTTTTTGATTCGCTGATACTGACCCTCGATTATCTGTATGTCCATCCACTTGAAGTATAAAACTTTTATTCTGCGCCAATACTTTTGAAGCTACTGTTAAATAAGGTTGATATCGAACATCAATTTGACGGGAATTGTGATTAAAGTAGAGCGGTAAACCTTGTTTTAATTCATTTAATATCTTTTGATCCAAGTCTTGTACACCAGTAGTTGATTGCATCTTTGTCGTTGTGCAAGCCGTCAAAGTTAAAGCAATGCATAAGCTTGCTATTAAACTATATTTCATCTTTATTCTCATTGTGTTGTTCATTATATTTTGTGAAATATATCACATTATTTAAAAAAGAGTTAAAAAAAACAGCTCCGAAGAGCTGTTCTTAATAATCAATTAAAGATTATTGTGCTGCTTGAGGTTGAGCAACTACTGTACGGCTACCAGAAATCGTAGCGAATACACGACGGTTCATCGCACGACCTTCTTTAGTTGCGTTGTCAGCAATTGGTTGATCCCAAGCGAAACCTTGAGTCGCTAAACGAGAAGCGTCAATGTTGTATTCGCTTACAAGAGCAGATTTCACAGAGTTAGCACGAGCTAAAGATAAACGTTCGTTCAACGCACGTGGACCAGTATTATCAGTGTGACCTTCAATACGAGCAGTTGCATTTGGATATTCGTTTAATTTTTCAGCTACTTTAGCAATTTCAGGCTTGTACTGATCTTTGATGTTAGACTTGTTCGTATCGAAGAATACGCGAAGTTCCATGTTAAGATCTTCAGTCAACTCTTGTGGAGCTGGTTGAACTGGAGCTGGAGCTGGTTGAACTGGAGCAACTTCTACTACTTCAGCAGCAGGCTTCAAGTGACCGCCTAAAACTACGTTAAGACCAGCAAGTGCTGTGTAGTTCCAGAAATCTTCGTCGATGTTATAAGTTGCACGAGCTTCTGTACGAAGAGATAGAGCATCATTTAAGCGCCAGAAAGCACCTACACCTGCATTACCTAAAGTACCTTCGTCATCTTTAAGATTTACACCATCGTATTCATATTTGTAGTGACCAGCACCCAAAAGAACGTATGGCTTAATTTTGCTGTCATAGTTCTTAGTGATTAAATCAGAAGTAACATAGAAGTTACCATTGATTTGAGTTTGCTTGTACTCGCCAACATCATTACCAGTAATTGTGCCTTCGATATCACCTTTTACTTGGTTATATTCAGCTTCAAAACCCAACCATGGAGTAAGTTCAATACCTAACGCAGCACCAACGAATAAATCGTCTTGTAATTCGATAATGCTGTCAGATAAGTGATCAGCAGCACCGTTGTTGTGTTGAGTGTCTTGGAATGTGTAACCCACTAATAGTGGAGTAACAGTTACACCAGCATTAGCAGCAGCGAATGGAGCAGCAACAAGCATAGCAAGTGCGATACGACTCAATTTCATGGATATCCTCCAGAGATAACAATTGTTTTTCAAGCTCAGCCTAAAATAATTATGGCTTCCTGAGATAGGCTTTTTTATACCCCAGTATTTTTTTTAAGCTACTCATGTTGAATCATACAAACACTTAAAGTGAATTCCAAGTGTTTGATTACTTTAATCAAGTAAATTATTGACAAAATTACTTACAATTTCCGTTGTAATTCGGTAATTTTTTACTCAATTTATCCGCATGAATAACTTATCTTTTCATTTTTGGTATATTAACAGCATTCAAAGGTGATAGTAATCATTTTTTAGCACTTCAGCTTATAATATAACTTCACCAAGATTATCTATAAATTCAAATAATTAACAAATACTAGAAGCTTTAAAATGTATTCCTATTGTAAATCTCTTGCTTTTACCCTTTTAGAACTCATTTTCACGATCGTCATTATTAGTATTCTTGTGATGATAGCACTCCCTCATTATCATGAATTTCGTGAAAATCAAGAAAGGGCGCAAATTCTTAGCACGGTACGGCAAGCCATCAGCCAAGCTAAAGCCAATGCTGTAAGTTACCGAAGCCCTGTGATTATCTGTGCTTCTCAAGATTTAAAATCGTGTAAGAACAGTCAATGGCATAAAGGGTTTATCATCTTTCTAGATCAGAATCACAATCAACAATTCGATCCTCACGAAAAGCTTATTCAAGCAACTTCGACAGATTACCAATATGGTGATTTCAGTTGGAAAGGTGGTGTTACCAGCAAGAATACGATCACCTTCCAACCAGACTCTGGTTTACCACGTGGATCAATGGGACATTTTAAATACTGTGCACATTCAAATAAATCAAATCTAATCGTTAGACTTTCAATGATGGGACAGACTCGTCTTGAAGAAACTAAGACATGTGAATGACAACTTATCAGTCACATTTTACACACTATAGCCAATATTAATTGGCCTGATATTACATATACTCAAGCTGTAAAACAAAGCTAAATAAATTGGAGAGAATAATGACTGATATCGTCATCCTTAATGGTGCACGTACGGCAATGGGCGGCTTTCAGGGAAGTTTATCAAGTGTGACTGCACCAGAACTGGGTGCAGTGACCATTAAAGAGGCTATCTCACGCTCGGGTTTGCAGCCAGCAGACATTGAAGAAGTCATTATGGGTTGCGTTTTGCCTGCAGGTTTAAAACAAGGCCCTGCTCGCCAAGCCATGCGCAAAGCTGGACTACCTGACTCGACAGGTGCAGTGACAATCAATAAATTATGTGGGTCAGGCATGAAAGCTGTGATGCAAGCAGCTGATATGATTAAAGCTGGTTCAGCAAATTTTGTGGTTGCAGGCGGTATGGAGTCTATGACCAACGCTCCTTACGTCTTACCTAAAGCACGTGGTGGTTACCGCATGGGTCATGGTGAAATTAAAGATCATATGTTCTTCGATGGTTTAGAAGATGCTGAAACTGGTCGTTTGATGGGCTCATTTGCTCAAGATATGGCCAACACTAAAGGCTATACCCGTGAGCAAATGGATGACTTTGCAATACGTTCATTAAAGCGTGCTCAAACTGCGATTACTGAAGGCTACTTCAACGATGAAATCGTCCCTGTTACTGTGTCAAATCGTAAAGGAGATGTCGTTGTAGATAAAGATGAGCAACCTTTTAACGCAAACATCGATAAAATACCAACACTTCGCCCAGCTTTTGCTAAAGATGGTACGATCACTGCTGCCAATGCCAGCTCGATCTCTGATGGTGCTTCAGCCTTGGTTATCAGTTCATCTGAACAAGCACATACAAAGGGTTTAAATCCTTTAGCCAAAATTGTGGCATATGCCTCTAATTCACAACATCCCTCTGAGTTTACGATTGCACCAGTCGGTGCAATCCAAAAGGTTCTCGATAAAACAGGTTGGAATGTCGCAGAAGTCGACCTTTGGGAAATCAACGAAGCTTTTGCAATGGTCACAATGTGTCCTATTGATGAGTTCAAACTCGACCCTGAAAAAGTAAATATCAACGGCGGAGCATGTGCTCTAGGACATCCAGTAGGATCTACAGGTTCACGGATTATTTTAACGTTAATCCATGCACTTAAACGCACAGGTGGTCAACGTGGTATTGCTGCGCTTTGTATCGGTGGTGGCGAAGCAACTGCAGTGGCGATTGAGTTAATCTAAAGCGTCTAAAGCCCCTATTTTTCAAAGAGGGGCTTGAGGGAGATTTAAATGATCAATCCTCCCCTAAACCCTTCTTGACTAAAGGAGGGTAAATAAAAAAGCCTCTACTTAGCTAGAGGCTTTTTTATAATCTCAATTCAAAGCATAGCTTTGAATTATTAGACTTAAAGAATTTCTTTACGTAGTTGCTCTGGAGATTTCATTGACAATAAGCCTGGTGCAACGTCAAATGCAGTTTTCGCGCCATATTGACCCATTTGATTAATGCGGTAGCATGCACGTGCATAAGCCACAAGTACACTTGCAGTAAACTCAGGATTGCTATCTAATTTCAACGAAAACTCCATTACTTGAGTCTGCTCTGCACTACTATTACCACTGCGAATGACAAATCCACCGTGGGGCATACGATTATGCTCGTTACGAAGCGTTTCTTCATCAATGAAGTTCACAGTCGTGTTGTACTCTACAAAATAGTCTGGCATGGTCACAATCGCCTGCTTTACGGCTTCAGCGTCAGCACCATTTTCAAGCACAACATAACATTCACGAGTATGCTTTTCTTTAGTGGTTAATACAGGACGTGAACCACTACGAACTTTATCAATCGCATCTTGTGATGGAATAGTATATTGAACACCTGCTTTAACACCCGCCACACGGCGAATCGCATCTGAGTGACCTTGACTCAAACCCTTACCCCAGAAAGTATAGGTTTCACCATCTGGTAATAATGCCTCACCAAATAGACGATTAATTGAGAACATGCCTGGATCCCATCCAATCGAAATCATTGCCGTTTTTTTGTTAGCAAGTGCAGGCTCATTCACTGCTTCAAAAAACTCAGGAATACGTGCATGCGTATCAAAACTATCTACTGTGTTGAATTTACTTGCCAATTCTGGTGTTTGTTTTGGAAGATCATCTTTAGATCCACCACATAAGATCAACACATCAATTTTGTCTTGAAGGTCATTTAAGTCATCCATATGAAAAACTTTCGTGTCACTAAAGCAAGGAGACACTGATTCAGGTGCACGGCGTGTAAAAATTCCCACAAGCTCTAAATCTGGGTTCTTTTGAATTGACGTTTCAACGCCACGACCGAGGTTGCCATAACCAACAATACCAATACGAATCAAATTTTGCATAACAACTGCTTCACTATTTAAATGATGGCAAGATCACTAGACTGAGTACTAAACATATACCGCAAAACAGTCTGATTGAATGGAGAAAAACCCGCACCAAAAATGATCAAATGAATACTAACATACTACAATAAACTGCACTTTTTTGGAGCAAATTTATCATTTAAATCAGTGTTAATCGATCAATTGAATCATATAAAAAACCGCTGTACTAAAGGCTTTGTCGCTATATATTTCTGAATGAATTAAAAAATTCTGCTCTAAATAGACTTATGATTAAACTTTGACCTTCTATGTGTCATTTTGAATAGCGCTTAGGCTGAACTATGAATACCTAAATCTTGTTTCCATCAAATAAAAAAAGCTGAACCTAAGTTCAGCTTTTTTATCACTTAATAAAATTAAGCACCCGTTTGATAATTTGGTTTTGGTACAGCAGTCGACGCTTGGTAAGGTTGAGTAAAGTCGTTTAAACCCGCCGCTGCTTCTGCAATGTCTTTACCTTCTTTAATCACGAAAGTATCGAAACCAGCACGCTTCATGTAGTTCAACACGTCTTTGAATATATCACCTGTTGCACGAAGTTCGCCTTGGAAGCCTTGGCGACGTAACAATGCGGCAAATGAATACCCACGACCATCGTTAAAACCTGCAAACTCAATAAAAATTGCATCTAACTGATCAAGCGGGAACTCATTGGTTTCAGGAGAGGCATCAACCGTTAAGTAGAGCGCTTTTTTGCCTGAAACATTTTCAATTTGATCCAACTGTTCAACGCTTAGAACTACATCACCTTGTGGTAAAACGCCATCTTCACCGATCAATTGATAGGTGTTGTCTGCAATCGTGCCATCTTTAGAGAGCACTTGTAGTGCGGTATTAAGCATATGCACGCTCCTTAAATGGTTGGATGCCGACACGGCGATAAGTATCAATGAACTCTTCACCTTCTTGACGTAAATCAAGATAAGTGTTCAAAATTTCTTCCACCACATCTGGTACTTTTTCAGCAGCAAATGATGGTCCTAAGATGTCACCGATTGAGGCATCATGGTCTGCATTACCACCCAATGTAATTTGGTAAAATTCTGCGCCTTTCTTATCGACACCTAAAATACCAATATTACCCACATGGTGATGACCACAGGCATTCATACAACCTGAGATATTCAAGTCCAATTTACCTAAGTTGTAAATCGTATCTAAATCATCAAAGCGGCGTGAAATTGCTTCAGAAATTGGAATAGATTTCGCATTTGCCAAAGAACAGAAATCACCACCTGGACAGCAGATAATATCGGTTAAGAAACCAATGTGCGCGCGAGCCAGGTTATTCTTTTCAAGAATCGTCCAAAGCTCAAATAAATCTTTTTGCGGTACATCAACAAGGGCAATATTTTGCTCATGCGTGGTACGCAATTCACCAAAAGTGTACTTATCCGCAAGATCAGCAATCAAGTTCATTTCTTCAGTGGTCACGTCACCCGGTGCAACGCCTGCACGTTTCAATGAAATTGTTACGATGCGGTAACCTTTCACTTTGTGTGCATTGGTATTGATGTTAAACCATTGTTTGAATTTCGGATGTGTAGCAAACAGTTCTGAGAAGTCTTCATCTGCATAATCTTGGTACGCAAATGGTGTGAAGTTCTGGTCCATTTTCGCCAGAGTGTCTGCATCAACTTTTAAAGTTTTAATCGTATGTGCAAATTCAGCTTCAACTTTTTCAGCAAAAACTTCAGGTGTTAAAGCTTTAACCAAGATTTTGATACGAGCTTTATATTTGTTATCACGACGACCGTGTAAGTTATACACACGAAGTACTGCTTCTAAGTAAGCAATAAGGTCTTCACGTGGTAACCACTCTTTGATCACAGCACCAATGATCGGTGTACGACCTAAACCACCGCCAACCATGATTTTGTAGCCCATTTCACCCGCTTCATTGCGAACGATATACACTCCGATATCATGAAATGCTGTTGCAGCACGGTCGATTTCAGCAAGTGCAGAAACTGCGATCTTGAACTTACGTGGCAAGAATGCAAATTCTGGATGGAAAGTTGACCACTGACGAATCAACTCACATGTCGGTCTTGGATCTTCAATTTCACCAGCAACGACACCTGCATATTGGTCTGTTGTTGTATTACGAATACAGTTACCAGATGTTTGAATCGCATGCATTTGAACTGATGCCAACTCTTGCAACATGTCTGGCACATTTTCTAATGCTGGCCAGTTAAATTGAAAGTTTTGACGAGTAGAAACGTGTGCATAACCACGGTCATACGCTTTAGCGAGTTCAGCAATTTTACGAAGCTGTTTAGAGTTCATCAAACCATAAGGTACAGCGACGCGAAGCATCGGCGCATAACGCTGAACATATAATCCATTTTGTAAACGTAATGGACGATATTCATCTTCAGTAAGCTTTCCAGCTAAATAACGTTCCGTTTGATCACGGAATTGTGCAACACGTTCATTGATCAGTTGCTGATCGAAATCAGTATATAAATACATGGCGTACAGCTAGTAGTTTAATTTTAACGAAGCACAGCATAGCTTTTATTCATCTATCAATAAAATGCGTTTTTTACATATTTAATAGCGGTTTTATTGATATGTAATCACTCAAATCACTGATATATTGACAAGCTCTGGATTCTAGCACTTATTCCACATAAAGATTTTATTTGGCTTTTTTTAGCACATAAATTCATATAGATAGTAAATTTGTTCTTTATGAAAACTTATCCGATCGTGATGTATGTATTTTCCCAATACCCTTCTTTAAATTGACCCTCGATCAATTGAATATATCGACCATGAACTTGATCAATGGCAATACAATCATCAATGTCCAAAACCCGATCTGTATGCTGTTTTTGCCAATCTTTTCCAAAGAATGATTTACCACGTTCTTTAGCCGATGCACTATTTAAAGCGGGTACTAATACATAACGATGTAACTCTCCGAACTCATTAACGTGGTACCCACCTAAATTAATCAACCAGAGTTTCATTTCGTTTTCATTAGGAGCTGCATCTGTAAAATGGATTTGGAATTGCTGCTCATTATACTCCACTCCATTTACCTTCGCCCAAGCATCAATATGTAAGCCTTTCTGCTCACCAAACCAAGCATTTTTGAGTTGAGGATAGACTTCTTCTAGTGAATCCCCAACAGCCAAAACCACATCATGCACTTCAGTATTGGCACGTGCATGACGACCACCGAGCATTACAAGAAATAGGCTTGGCATGGTTGATTTCCTTTGGCTTTGACAAGACCATTAATCATACCTGAATTTGGATTTGCCACTACTGAAAAGAATGGATTGGCTGTGTTACTGATTTTTATACAGGGTTTAAAGATTAACCTGACCAATTCAACGATATTGGATACGTGGTGGCGACATGGATGTCCCCCGTTGAGCAGTATTACAAGAATGTAATATCTGCTCAACAGAAAGCCTTCGGTTACTTGGGCTTTTCCAAAGTAACGTAAAAGTAAGTCCATGAAATAGCTCTTCAAATCTGAATCTCAAATAGATTCACACTCCAAACTGCCTTACTTTTTTTTCGGTAAAACTAACAAAATCATTTTGTATTTCTGATGATACTTCCCTGTATCACAGAAATACAGACGACATCCATGTCGCCGATCCAAAAATCAAATTTTAGGAAAATGTTTTAGCTTTTCTAGAGCGCATAAAAAAAATCGCATCCAATGGCTTAAATGCGATTTTCTAAATAGCACCTCTCCCCTTACGAAGCAGTGCTTCTCATTCCAAAGGGAGAGACTTAAAGGGTGAATTACATATCCACCATTTCCACGCCATCAATACGTGCAACAGTCATCAAGTCTTTATCACCACGACCTGAAACCGTCGCAATAATGATTTGGTCTTTATCCATGGTTTGAGCAAGTTTTGTAACATATGCCATGGCATGTGAACTTTCAAGCGCAGGAATAATACCTTCAATCTTAGTTAAGTCGCGGAAGCCTTGTAATGCTTCATTGTCATTAATTGGAACATACTCAACACGCTTCATATCTTTTAAGAAGCTATGCTCTGGGCCTACACCAGGATAATCCAAACCTGCTGAAATTGAGTGTGTTTCAATAATCTGACCTTGCGCATCTGACATCAGATAAGTACGGTTACCATGCAGCACACCAACATGACCAGCATTTAATGGAGCAGAGTGTTTGCCAGTTTCAATACCGTAACCAGCAGCTTCAACACCGTACATTTTCACCTCTTGATCATTCAGGAATGGATAGAACAAGCCCATCGCATTTGAACCACCGCCGACACAAGCAACCAATGCATCTGGTAGACGACCTGCTTGCTCTTGAATTTGACGGCGTGCTTCACGACCAATGATCGATTGGAAATCACGTACCAATTGAGGATATGGATGTGGACCTGCAACTGTACCAATCACGTAATAGGTAGAATCGACATTTGTTACCCAATCACGCATGGCTTCATTCATGGCATCTTTTAATGTTTTAGAACCACTTTCGACAGGAACAACAGTCGCGCCCAATAAACGCATACGATATACATTCATCGCTTGGCGTTTCACATCATCTGCACCCATGTATACAACACATTCAAGCCCTAAACGCGCTGCGATGGTCGCTGTTGCCACACCATGTTGACCTGCACCAGTCTCAGCAATAATACGTTTTTTGCCTGATAACTTCGCCAGTAAAGCCTGACCAATCGTATTATTTACTTTATGGGAGCCAGTATGGTTCAAGTCTTCTCGTTTTAAATAGATTTGTGCACCCCCCAACTCCTTTGACCATCGCTCAGCATAATAAAGCGGACTTGGACGACCTACATAAAAAGCGAGGTCACGGTCGAATTCTGCCAAAAACTGTTCGTCATTTTTCATTCGGAAATACAGTTGCTCTAGATCTTCTAGTGCAGCCATTAGAGTTTCTGACACAAAACGTCCGCCATGGATACCGAAATGCCCTTTTGCATCAGGGTATTGGGTATAGTCAATCACTTGATCTTGTTGATTAACGGTTTGCTGATCCACGATGGACTCCTTGCATAAAGCGTTCTACGAGTTGTTGGTCTTTTATACCTTTTGCGGACTCTACACCGCCGCTCACATCCACAGCATATGCTTGTGTTGTAAGAATTGCTTGCTCGATATTGTCAGGGTTTAGTCCTCCTGCCAAGATCAATGGAATATTTAATTTTGGAAATGTTGTCCAATCAAAGCTGTGGCCTGTTCCGCCCTTTAAATCTGGATGCCATGCATCCAACAACACAGCACTCGCACCAAACTTTTGATATTTATTGATTTCTTCAACGATATCTAGTTCTGGTTTTACTTGAATTGCTTTATACCAGCGGCGACCCACTGCCTGAGCAATTTGTTTGCACTGTTCTGGACTTTCATCGCCATGAAACTGCAAAATATCTAAAGGGACTTTTTTAAGTATGTTTTGGATCTCTTCGGCTGAACTATTAACAAATAACCCAACTGATTGCACATAAGCAGGAATCGCTTGAACCAACAGTGATGCTTGCTCAACATCTACGTGTCTTGGACTTGGTGGAAAAAACACAAATCCTATGGCATCCGCACCAGCTTGCACAACAGCTTGGACATCTTCTAATCGGGTAATCCCACATATTTTTGCACGAGTTCGCATCTATTCTAGCTCTAATCCACCCTCATCATAGCCGATCTATCATTTTTGGGCGCTTCATTGTAAAGCAATTTTTTCATCTTGCGTAAAGTTCACTCAGAATATTCGGTGTGAAGATTGTTTAAATGAGAAGCGCTCTTTATACTGCGCTCAAATTGCAACAAGTCAAAGCAATCGCTTTAGGGAAGTTGGTGAAAATCCAACACTGCCCCCGCAACGGTAAAAAATGAAAAGCATTTCTCAATAGATTTCTGATTTTTAGAGATTTACACCACTGCATGTCATATGTGGGAAGGTGGAAATGTAAGTAATCCAGTTACTACATTTGAGTCCGGATACCTGCTTGTTGTGTTCTTCCACTCAATCATTCACGGGGAAGTGAATGTATGGAGCACGTTATGTCTATTCAATGTCAACCAACAGCTTTGGTTGGTGCAATCGCTATTGCGATGGGTTTTTCAACGTCTGTAACAGCAACGACTGAAGCTCAAACTTCTGCAAAATCTTCTTTAAGCACGATTGTGGTTACAGCTTCTCGTAGTGAACAAAATATTGAAAATGTGCCTGCGCGGATTTCAATTATTGAGCCTAAAGTTTTAGATCAATCCCCTATTGTATCTTTACCTCACTTATTAATTAATGATGCATCAATCAATATGGTTCAGACTGGCGGATATGGACAGCAAGCTTCTATTTTTTTACGTGGAACTGAGTCTGACCATACTTTAGTCATGCGTGATGGTGTTCGTTTAAATACACCCTCTCAGGGTTCAGCATCAATTCAATTTATTGACACAACAGACCTGAAGCAAATTGAAGTTCTTAAAGGACCGGCATCTGTACTTTATGGTACTGATGCTATTGGTGGTGTCATACAACTTGTATCTAAAACACCGGTAAAAACAGGTGCATTTGTTACAGGCGAAATTGGTGAAAACAAAACTTATAAATCAATTGTAGGTGCCGACTTTGCTGAAAATGGTTTGTATGCACAAATTCGCGGTCAACGTTTAGAATCTGATGGCACTGAAGTATTAAGCAACAGTAATCAAAAATATGCATATGATCAAAAAGGATACAGCGCAAAATTTGGTGTCGACAAAGAAGCTTTTTCTGCATCTTTAGATTACACCCAAAATGAAGGAAATGGTGCTTACAACTTAAACGGCAATTTAGTTTCCCAAGATTTTCAAAATGAAATTGTGAACTTAAAGGGTAAGGTTAAAATCACATCAGATCTTGAATTAAATGCCCGTTTATCACAGTTTAAAGATGATTTAGACCAAATGGACAAGCCTGACTTTGTTCACAATACCTCTAAAGAAGCTGAAGTTTATGGAAAATGGCAATTCACACCTTCTCAAAATATTCTAATGGGGGTAACTCATAAAAATATTGAAGCAGATATTTTATCTAAAAGTGATTGGGATCCTATGTACGATGTTGAATATAGTCGTAAAAAAAACAGCACAGGCTATTTTGCTCAACATCAATACCAAGCAAATAATATCGATGCGCAATTTGGCATTCGCTTAGAAGATGATGAACGTTTCGGCTCACATACCGTTGGTCAAGGGGCTGTAAGATATCACTTTAGCCCATCTATAAGTATCTATACCAATATTGGTAGCTCATTTAGAGCACCAAGTATGAATGATTTATATGCAAAAAATTGGGGTGGCAACCCAAACCTAAAACCTGAAGAAGGCTTTTCATATGAAGTTGGTTTAGATCATAAAGTTACAGAAAACTCCTTAATTTCTTTATCTGTATATCGTAATGAAGTAGACAATCTGATTACTTCAAAAAATAGCACCCTCATAAATGTAAATAAGTCTAAATTTACAGGTGGTGAAGTTTCTTATAAATGGAATACAGATGATTTATTCTTAAATGCTTCATACGCTTATGTGCAAGCAAAAAATGTAGAAACAGATGAAGATTTGCAAAAGCGCCCTCGTAAAAAAGCAACACTATCAGCAGGCTTACAAAATGAGGTTTACGGAATTAGCACTTCTATAGTTGGTAGCTCTAAGTCTAAAAGTTACAGCACTCAATACAATAATCCTGGTTATGCAACCATCGATGTAAATGCTTACTGGAATATAAACCCCAATATTAAACTATTCACTAATATTGAAAACATTGGTGATGTTCAATATGAAACTGAATACTCTAGTGGGAATGGTATTTATTACATCAATGGTGGTCGCCAAGCTTCCGTTGGTGTTACGTTCAAGTACTAATTTCATCAACCTATAGCTAAATACTTTTTGAGGATAATGTCACAGCTGTGGCATTATCCTTTTTAAATTGCGATATCTGAATATTAAGGAAATAACATGGGTCACCGTTTAAGTAAAATTTATACCCGCACGGGAGATACGGGCACTACCGGACTAGGCGATGGTTCACGTGTACCTAAAGATGATTTACGTATTGATGCTTTGGGAGATGTCGATGAGCTCAATGCAGTGATCGGCGTCCTTCGCTCGCATATAGCGATCAGTACCATTACAGATAAATCCGTTTGGGACAATACGCTTGGCCTGATACAACACTGGTTATTCGATTTAGGCGGTGAAGTATGTATCCCGGGCTTTAACTTGGTTCAACAAGTATCAATTGAGTTCTTAGAAAAAGATATTGATCGCATGAATGAAGTATTACCTATGCTCAAGGATTTTATCCTTCCTGCAGGAACTTTGGTCTGTAGCTTTGCACATCAAGCACGTGCTGTCTGCCGTAGAGCTGAACGTAGCGTGATGTCTGTCCATCAACGTGATCAAAATATCCAAGCCACATCATTACAACTTTTGAACCGCTTATCTGATTGGTTATTCGTCGCATCTCGTACCTTACAACGTGCTGAAGGTGGCTCAGAAGTGCTTTGGCAAAAGAATATCAATGAGACAATTGAGCCCTGACCTTAAAAGTGTAAAAAAGGTCTTCATGTTGATTGACCCATCCACTTAAAATGCTTTTTTGATCAAAATTTTGATTTAAAATCGTCATATTTCATTCATGATTTAGCACTAAAATCACCCTGAAATTTCAGGGTGTTTTATGAAAATAATTGGTCATCGTGGTGCGCGTGGGGAAGCACCTGAAAACACCCTCGGTGGATTTCAATATATTCAAGATATTGGTATCCGCGCTGTAGAATTTGACGTTCGTCAACTCAAAGATAATGCTCTGATCGTGATGCATGATGATGACTTTATTCGTACTACGGGCCAAGCTAAACATTTATACGAATGTGATGAGCAAGATTTAGCGCAGTATAATCATGCCGTAACGTGGTCTGAATGGAATAAAGTCGAAACTACACCGCTACTCGACCAAACCCTCAAAATTATTCATAATTTTAATCATATTGAAGTTGAGGTCAAAGCTGTTGAATCGATAAAGGCCGCAGAAAAAATTGTCGATGCCTTAGATCAACAATTAATTGGCTTTGAAGATTCAGCCATTATCACCAGTTTCGATCCTAAAATTCATCAAGCCCTTCAAAAGCAAAAATCAAGGTTTAAGCGTGGATTACTGGTTGAAACCGATATAAAGCATGCAGCCATTGATCAAGCTTTGAAATTTGAATGTTGTCAAATTGGTTGGATGAACGAACTTGCTACAAATGAGATCATTGCATCCACACTTTCCGCAAATTTAAATATTAGTATTTGGACAGTCAATCATATAGATCGTGCGAAACAGCTTAAGGATTTAGGAGTCCAAGGCTTAATTACTGATTATCCCAAGTTAATGATGTCTCACCTATAATATATTTAAATTCATAGCTTTAAGTGATTATTTTTCTCTAATTTATTTTTTGAAATTCGTCCAAAGTCGAATTTATACAATTATGTATTCTGTTACGGTTTAAACAATACAACTGTACAATAATGCTAGTGAACACATGTTCGCCCATGTTAGTATTAACGAGTCTAACCTCACAAATTTGTGAGTGGATTTAGTTTTAACCTATTAAAGGTTCTAGGAGTGCTGTTGGAGATGAATGCTCCCCTACCCAAAGCCCCAATCAACTGGATTGCAGTATTTGCATTGGTGTTTTTACCTATTGTCGCCGTTATTGCGATTCCACTTTATGCTTATCATCATGATTTCTCGCTTGCTGCGTGGATCAGCATGTTTGCGCTGTTGGGTCTGAGCAGTCTTGGCATTACCGCAGGTTATCACCGCTTATGGGCACATCGTGCTTATGAAGCGACTGTACCACTCAAAATCATTTTAATGATTATGGGAACCTTTGCTGTACAAAACAGCATTTTGTATTGGGCCTCAGGTCACCGTACCCATCATCGTCATGTTGATGATGTAGAAAAAGATCCCTACTCAATTAACAATGGCTTCTGGTACGCGCACATCGGTTGGATGCTACGCAACTATCCAGCAGCTGAAGCAAATTACAAAAACGCCCCTGATTTATTGGCTGACAAAATTGTCATGTTCCAAGATAAATATTACATCCCTCTCGTGATTGTCGTTCATGCCGCTATTCTTCTTCCTATTGGATGGGCAGTTGGTGATGTCTGGGGAGTGTTATTGTTGGGTGGTTTAATGCGCTTAATTTTAAGCCATCATGTGACTTTCTTTATCAACTCGCTATGCCATATGTGGGGCAAACGTCCGTACACAGATGAAAATACTGCACGTGACAACTTTGTTCTTGCTATTGCGACTTGGGGTGAGGGTTATCATAACTACCATCATATCTTCCAATACGACTATCGCAATGGCGTAAAATGGTGGCAATACGACCCAACTAAATGGTTGATCTGGACGTGTTCAAAACTAGGGCTAGCAAAAAACTTACGACGTATTCCAAGCTTTAATATTAAAAAAGCTGAGCTTGCAATGAAGTTTAAATATGCGCAACAAGATCTCGCTGTTTACGGCCATAACGTGAATGATGATATCGTGACAGTTAAAACAAAAATTGCTCAAGAATATGAAGCATTTACGCAAACTTTAAATGATTGGGCGAAGCTTAAAGAGCAAGAAATTAATGCCAAAAAAGCAGCTGTTGCTGAAAAAATTCACTTAATGGATAGCAAACTGAAAGTTGAATTCCAATTGGTTGAACAACGTTTATCTCATCATAGAGAGACATTGAACTTATTGGTTCGTAATTTAAAGAAATCACCAGTATCTGAATAACTCATTCAAGAGACTCTTCAGTTACTCCAAAGCTCCGTTGATCGGGGCTTTTTTTATTTTTTCGATACCATTTCCAATGTAGCAGTCACAGTTTTATGTATCGAATTTTGCTATAGTCAAAGTTGTTCATCACATTTTGAAAAATTATATGCAGTTCAATTCTCGCTATAACACACTACCTGCTCGACTGTATCATCATCAACAACCTCTTCCTCTAAAAGGGGCTAAACCTGGTCATTTTAATGAAGCACTTGCAGATGAGTTACTGTGGACTCAAGAAGATAAGATGAACTGGGTAGAAATCTGTAGCGGGCAAAAAACTTTTGCTGAGTTTGAACCTTTGGCGATGGTATACGCGGGTCACCAATTTGGACAATGGGCTGGACAGCTTGGTGACGGTCGCGGTTTACTCATTGCTCAAATCCTGGATCAAAATAACAACACGGTCGATTTACATCTTAAAGGTGCTGGCTCTACCCCCTATTCTCGGAGAGGCGATGGTCGTGCAGTGTTACGTTCCGTTATTCGTGAATATTTGGCTGGACACGCCCTCAATGCCCTAGGTGTTCAATCCAGTAATGCGATTGGTTTTGTATCATCAGATCAAGGTGTACAACGAGAAAAACTTGAACGTGGCGCGATGATGTTGCGTACGTGTGATACACATATTCGCTTAGGTCACTTTGAGTGGATTAATCAATTTCAGCCAGATCTACTGCAAGAATTTACACAAAAGTGCATTGAATGGCACTACCCTGAATGTTTGGAGACAGAACAACCTGTTCTTTCTTTTGCAACTCAAGTCATTCAACGTACTGCGATCATGATCGCCAAGTGGCAACTGATTGGTTTTGCGCACGGGGTCATGAATACTGACAACCTGAATATTACCGGCTCAACTTTAGATTTCGGACCTTATGGTTTTATGGAGCGTTTCCGTCCTAATTGGATCAACAATCATTCTGATTACCAAGGACGCTATACGTATCAGAACCAACCGAGTATCGGGCACTGGAATTTATGGACTTGGTTAAATAGTCTCATTCATCTTTGTCCAGAAAATTATGATCGAGAGCAATGGAAACAAGACTTGTCTTACTGTTTAGAGCACTATGAACCAACGTTCCTGGAACACTATAAACTTGGTTTAAGTCAAAAAATGGGATTACCAAGTTTTCATAAAGATAGCTTTGATTGTGGTATGGCTTTTCTACATATTTTACAAACAGAACAACTTGATTACACCCAAAGTTTTATTCGTTTACAGAATAAAGCGTATGAACAAATCAAAGATGATTGCCTTGATCGTATCGCATTTGAGCGGTTTCTTCACCAATATCTCTCAATACGGGAAAATCAAGACACTGACGATCTCGATCAAGCGATGTTAACAGCCAATCCACACTACGTTCTACGAAACCATATGGCACAGAAAGCAATTGAACTTGCTGAACGTGATGATTTCTCTGAAGTTGATCGCTTGTTCAAACTTCTTCAAACACCATACACCAAACAAGAACATCTTGAACAACCAGAAGACTTAGGCCCTTTAGCTAGCGACGTCCCTGAAATTCAAGTCAGTTGTTCATCATAAGTTATTCACAAACCTCTCTCATTCTGTGGATAATTTAATCATTATCCACAATACCCATTCGTTTTTACTATGCATTTACATCAATTGGCAGCATCACAAGCTTTAAAACTTCCTGAAGTCACTGTCAGTCAACCGTTTGGTGAGGGATGTGATGTTTATAAAATTATGGATAAAGTCTTTTTGCTCGCATTTCATTTACAAGGCAAAGCTGCGATTAATTTAAAAGTCGAACCAGATCGTGGACATATGTTAAAAGATATTTATCCTTATATTCGATCTGGATGGCACATGAATAAACGACACTGGGTTTCAATCTATGATGAATCTGAATTGGATGAAGAGCTTATCAAAGATTTGATCTCCAACTCCTATAATCTTGTGGTATCGAACCTTAAAAAAGCCGAACAAAAGCATATCGCTTTACTCAGAGTCATTTGAATAAAGTTAAAAATTGCTTTTCTATAACAATAATTACGCTAAATTAATAAATAGTAGTAATACGAAAAACTTATTCTATATTTGGGTTATATCATTACAACTCTATGAGTACGATATTCATTATGGATATAGAACAACTTTTTGGATTATCAACTCAGATGATCTTAGAGCTAAAACAAGAAATTATTAATAGTGACATTATCAATTGTGGGCCGCGTTTGGACTTAGTTAAACAATGTATTTACATCTCATTTGAGCATGGGCTTGGAGTAAGTGGTTTATTATCTTCAAATCTACCAACACAAGCTATGATTCTACTTAGATCACAATTTGAAGCTGTAGTCAGAGCATATTGGTTATTATTTCTTGCAAGTAATCATCAAATATCAAAATTGCAATTTAGTTACACATTTGAAGAGCAATTTGAATTCGACACATGTCCAATGATTTCTGAAATGCTTGATAAGCTTGGTGCTGCAAACTTACCTGCTCAGCCAATAATTCAGACCCTTTGTGATTTCAAAAAATATCATTTGAAGCAACTTAACTCCATAGTACATACTGGAAAACAGTCATTTACTAGAGATGTTATGGGATATGAAGATGAGATGCTGATCACCTTGATGCGCCAATCAAATAACTTAATAACCGTAGCTGCACAGATAATGTTAAAGCACACAGTTCCTGATAAACAAAAATATATTAGTGTTTTGATCGAAAAATATAGATATTGCTTTTATATGGTTGATGATGTTGATCCTATAGTAAAAGCTAGAGTCGAAGCTTACTTTCAATAAAAATACGATAGCCACCTCTAATAAGCTCATATCCTAACAAAGTTACATGAAAGTTGCATATGAAATGGCCAATTGTAGAGACCCTAACCAAAACCAACGCACCAAAAAAAAGCGAACTTCTAGATTCGCTTTTTTTTATCACAAAGAATCAATCTTCAGGATATTCGAAACGATATCCCACCCCATAAACAGCTTGAACCCATTCATGGCGATTACCTGTTTCCGCGGCATCCGAGATTTTACGGCGCAAGTTTTTGATATGGCTATCAATCACACGATCTGCCACTTCAAAACTGTCTGGGTTGATATGATCCAATAATTGCGCACGAGAGTACACCTGACCTACGTGTTCTAAAAATAATTCAAGAAGTCGAAATTCTGTAGGTGTCAAATTTAAAGATTTGTTTTGATACCAAATTCGTTGTTGACCTTTGTCCATACGGAATAAATTATTTTCTTCAGGTTCTGCTTTACGATCTAAACGTCGCAACACTGCTTGAACACGAGCAACTAACTCTTTAGGGCTAAATGGTTTACAAACATAATCATCCGCCCCCATATTCAAACCAAGTACACGATCAATCTCTTCCGTTCGTGCTGTCACCATGATAATAGGCAAATCAGACTGCTCACGGACTTTACGGGTGATCGTGAGACCATCCATACGAGGTACCATCAAATCTAAAACCATTAGACTTGGTTTACGTTGTAAAAAGCTATCATAAGCCTCTTGACCATCGTGAAACATACTGACTTCAAAGCCAGCTGCTTCAAGATAATCTCGCACCAATTGAGCAAGTTCTACTTCATCTTCAACCAGCATCACATGTTTCATATGTCACCCTTCTTCAATTTAAAACGATTTCTTTGGAAATGTGAGGATGCAGCGCAATCCACCCAATGGTGAGTGGTCAAACTTCAAGGAGCCCTTCATGCCTTGTGCAATTTTGCACGATAATGCTAGACCTAATCCAGTTCCGCCAGTACTACGTGTTCTAGAATCATCCGCTCGATAGAAACGCTCACCTAAATGAGCCAATTGCTCATCAGTAAGACCTAATGGGCTATCGTCAACAATCACCGACCAAGTCTTATCGTTTTCGATCGTATGCACATTAATTCTTCCACCGGCTTCCGTATAGCGAATAGTATTACCGAGTAAGTTGACCATAATTTGTTTAAAACGATCTACATCTAATTGTAATTTCGTTCCATGCCCCTCTGCGCTAATCGTGAGATCGGCTTGTTCAAATTTAGGTTTGAAATTTTCAATCTCATTTAACACGACACTCCAAGGGTCAATTTCATTGAAATCAAAATTGAGTTGTTGTGCTTCAGCTTGTGCTAACGCAGCCAAATCTTGTGTTAATTTTTTCAGACTCGAAACTTGTGCCAACATTGAAGCAAAATGTTCAGGCGTTGGTTTACGTATTCCATCTTGCATTGCTTCAATTTGTGCTTGCAAAACAGCCAGCGGCGTTTTTAACTCATGCGAAGTGTCTGCAACCCACTGCTTTCTAGAGTTTTCATGCTGATCTAGAATCACAGCTAACTGATTAATTTCAGTCGAAAGATCGCCAAGCTCATCGTTACGATTTACTTTCACCTGATGCTGAAAATTTCCTTTGGTTAATTCTCGTGTTGCATTTAATAAGCGTTGAATTGGCTTTCTAAAATAAGTTGCTAATAATAAGGCAGCAACCAAACTCGAAATAAATGTCAGAATATATATTAAAAATAAATAACGCTTTTGATTGCTAAAGAAATTAATACTTAAAGCATCATCTTGATCTAAAACAGGTCTTAGCCCGAGATACCCCACAATATTGCCATCAACTGTGATCGGTCGATACGACACCATATTCTCTGATGGTTCCCCCAAGATAAACTGTTGTTTTGCATCATATAAGGAAAGTCTAGAACTTAAACCCAAGTGATCAGACATAGATATAAATAGTTTCTTGCCCTGCTGGTATTCAGAAGTTCTCAAACTAGAAAGCTTATTTTCATGTGATTTATCAGAACTGTTCGTGGTTCTTGTCTGATTCTGATTTGAACTTAATGGGAAACGCAATCCTTCAAATGGCTGAAATGCAGAAGGTAAATTTTCTTCTAAGACTTTCAGCTCTTCAGGGCTAATAGTTTGCGTTCTTTGTGACTCAATTTCACTAATTAATGTATGCTCTTTGAAATAACGCTGTTGCAATGCAATATCATATTGGCGACGTAACCACCAACGTGATAGTCGATCATAATCATCGGGTGCAGCTTCACCTTCAATTTGTAAAATCTGAGCTTGAACGGCATTTCCCCAATCCTGATAAACAGAGAATACGCCCGCTAAATTATCGATCAGATGATCAAGCTTTTGCATTTCTACATCAGCTACATATTTGGTGAAGTTTTTTTGCATCGTCCAATGCAGCACACTTAAGCTAACCGTCGTAATGAGCAATGTCGTTAACAGTACTGTAAAAAATAAGCGTAGTGCGATTGGTACGCGACGTATATTCAAATTTAACTCACATTATTTCTTCGTTTTTCAGTATTGTATCTAACACTGATTCAAAAAACTCTCCATTGTTTCTTCATCTTTATTATTTAATCTTTACCTATACCGAATCCAAACAACTTTGGGGATAAACATAATGAAAGCGATGAACAAAATTGTATTGGTGACCACTGGTTTAATCAGTATGGGCGCACTTACTGCATGTCAAACAACAACTCAAGCACCTCAAGAAGTTAAAAAGGGTCACTTTGATAAAAAACATCATCATAAAGAACGTTTAACACCTGAACAACGCGAGCAATTCAAACAAGCGCGTGCTGACCGTAAAGCGATGATGCAGCAAATTCGTCAAGCATGCGACGGCAAAGTTGTAGGTCAAACTGTTCAAATCAAAACTGATAAACAAAATATTGATGGTACTTGTCATATCCGTTTCATAGCGGATCGTGCTGATATGAAAAAAATGCATGAGCAAGCACGTGCCCAATTTAAAGCTGAAAAGCCAACTTCGGCCCAAGCTAACCGTTCACAAAAAGGTGAACCGCTCACAGATGCCAAACGTGCTGAGCTTGTTCAAAAATTTGATCAACGTTTGATACAACAGCAAGTTAGTCAAAATGCAAAACTTCAAGCATGCAATGGACAAACTGACGGTAAAAAAGTTCAAATCAAAGTGGGTGAACAGACTATCAACGGTGTATGTAAAGTTTATTTCAAACCAAATCAACCACTCGTTAAACCAGACTTAAAAAAATCCGCATAATTCAATTCAACGCACTACTAAGTGATTGAATATTAAAAAGGCGCATGTTGCGCCTTTTTTTATGTCATAACTTATTACGTTTTTGACTATTCTGTTCACATATAATTCACGAAAAAACTTTATACTCTAAACACTTAGCCAAAATTAATATTTTTTCTTTGACTTTACAGTCACACAGAATATGGCTATAAAACTTGTACCAAGCAATAACTTATTGCACGATGTAATAGAACAAAATAGGTGTCGTAGATGACACGACATTTTTTATTAGGATTATAAATCTGGTTTAACCAGTATTGAGGAACCCGATATGCCACAATACAAAGCGCCCTTACGTGATATGCAATTCGTTTTGCATGAATTATTAAATGCTGAAGAACACTTTTCAAAACTCCCTGCATTCCAAGAAAACGTAAGCCGTGAGTTGGTTGATCAATATTTAGAAGCTGCTGCAGATTTCTGTGAAAACGAATTATCTCCACTCAACCAAGTAGGTGACCGCGAAGGTTGTACTTGGAATGATGGTGTAGTTACTACTCCAACAGGCTTCAAAGAAGCATATAAAAAATATGTAGAATTAGGATTCCCATCTTTAGCTGCTGAAGAACAATATGGTGGTCAAGGTTTACCAAACTCTTTAGGCATTATCATTTCTGAAATGATCGGCTCTTCGAACTGGGCATGGGGTATGTACCCAGGTCTATCTCATGGTGCAGTTCGTACAATTGAGCACCATGGTACGGAAGAGCAAAAAAATACTTACTTACCAAAACTGATTTCAGGTGAGTGGACAGGTACCATGTGTTTAACAGAATCTCATGCAGGTTCTGACCTTGGTATTATCCGCACAAAAGCTGAACCTAATGCAGATGGTAGTTTTGCAATTTCAGGTGAGAAAATCTTTATTTCCGCTGGTGAGCATGACATGGCGGACAACATTGTTCACATCGTTCTTGCGCGTTTACCAGGTGCTCCTAAGGGAACAAAAGGGATCTCATTATTCATCGTACCTAAGTTTAACTTAACTGCTGATGGTGAAGTTGGCGAGCGCAACGCTGTTCGTTGTGGTTCGATTGAACATAAAATGGGTATCCATGGTAACGCAACATGTGTGATCAATTTTGATCGTGCAACAGGTTACTTGATTGGCCCTGAAAACCGCGGTCTGAATGCAATGTTCACCTTCATGAACACTGCACGTATTGGTACAGCTGTACAAGGTTTGTCTGCTGCTGAATCATCTTTCCAAGGTGCTTTGGCATATGCGAAAGATCGTTTAGCAATGCGTTCACTTTCTGGTCCTAAAGCACCTGAAAAAGAAGCAGATCCAATTATTGTGCATCCAGCAGTTCGCAACTTAATCTTAACGCAAAAAGCATTTGCTGAAGGTGGTCGAGCTCTAGTGTACTACCTTGCTCACTATGCTGATATCGTTGAGAAAGGCGCGACTGAAGAAGAACGTAAATTTGCAGATAATATTCTGTCATTATTAACGCCAATTGCTAAAGCATTCTTAACTGAAGTTGGTTATGAAGCTGCAAACAAAGGCGTACAAGTATTTGGTGGTCACGGCTTCATTTCAGAGCATGGTATGGAGCAAATCGTTCGTGATACACGTATTGCTTGCTTATATGAAGGTACCACTGAAATTCAGGCACTTGATTTGTTAGGTCGTAAAGTACTGCAAACTCAAGGTGCGATGTTGAAAGATTTCACTAAAATCATTCACAAATTCGCTGAAGCAAACAAAGATAATGCAGACTTGAAAGAGTTTGTTGAACCTTTGGCTGCACTCAACAAAGAATGGGGCGATTTAACTATGCAGATCGGTATGCGCGCGATGCAAAACCCTGATGAAGTCGGTGCTGCTGCAGTAGATTACCTATACTTCTCTGGTTATGTAACGCTAGCATTCTTATGGGCTCGCATGGCTCAAGTTGCTCAACAACAACTTGCAGCAGGTTCAACTGAAGTTGAATTCTACAATGCGAAAATCACAACAGCTCGCTTCTACTTCAAGAAGATCCTTCCACGCGTTCGCTCACATGTTGACGTAATTGCAGGTGGATTAGAACCATTAATGACTTTGGATGCTGAACATTTTGCATTCTAATGATCCATATTAAATATGTGTAAAAGAAAAAGGACAGTCATAGATTTGGCCGTCCTTTTTCTTTATAAATAAATTCGAGATATTAACCTTTAGTCGTCTAACAAGTCCTAATATGCTTCGATAGACTGCTAAGAACTAAAGATATTTAAACAAAAAAAGGTGAACGAAAATGCCAATCTATAATGCGCCTCTTACAGATATGAAGTTCATTTTGAATGATGTATTTCAAGCTGAACAATTTTGGCAATCAAATGAGAATTTAGCTCATATTGATGCTGCGACAGCTGAAGCTATTTTAGAAGAGATGGCTAAATTCGCTCAAAACGTAACCCTTCCCCTAAATCGCACAGGTGATGAAGAAGGCGCAACTTATAATAATGGATCTGTTACCACACCAGCGGGCTTTAAAGAAGCGTTCCAACAATATGCAGAAGGTGGTTGGATTGGCTTAGGTGCTGACGAAGAATGGGGCGGTCAAGGCATGCCAAAAATGCTGACTGTGCTTGCAGATGAAATGCTTTTTGCAACCAACCCATCATTTATGCTTTACCCACTTCTTTCTGTGGGTGCGGGTATGGCATTAAATAGCTATGCTTCTCAAGAACAAAAAGAAACCTATCTTCCTAAAATCTATTCAGGTGAATGGTCAGGTACGATGTGTCTCACAGAGCCTCACGCAGGTACTGATTTAGGCATTATTAAAACTAAGGCCGAACGTAATGAAGATGGTACTTACAACATCACGGGTACGAAAATCTTTATTACCGGTGGTGACCATGATTTAGCTGAAAATATTATTCACCTTGTATTAGCAAAAACGCCTGATGCTCCTGCTGGTTCACGCGGTATTTCTCTGTTCATTGTACCTAAATTCTTAGTGAATGAAGATGGTACCTTGGGTGATCGTAACCCTGTAGGCCCTGGTTCTATTGAACACAAAATGGGGATCAAAGCCTCTGCAACATGTGTGATGAACTTTGACGGTGCAAAAGGCTATTTAGTCGGTAAAGAAAACGAAGGTCTTGCTGCAATGTTCGTGATGATGAACTATGAACGTTTGTCCATGGGTATCCAAGGTTTAGGCGCTTCTGAATTTGCTTATCAAAATGCTGCTCAATACGCCACTGATCGTTTACAAGGTCGTAGTGCAACAGGTGTGAAATCTCCGAATAAACCTGCTGATAGTATTCTTGTACACGGTGATGTACGTCGTATGCTCTTAAATGCTCGTGCGAACAATGAAGCTTCACGTGCATTTGCAGTATATGTAGGTCAACAACTTGACATTACAAAGTTCTCGACAGATCCAGAAGCAGTTGCAAAAGCAAATAATCGTGTTGCTTTGCTCACACCAATCGCAAAAGCATATTTAACAGACACTGCTTTCAATGCGACACTAGATGCCCAAATGGTCTTTGGTGGTCACGGCTATATTCGTGAATGGGGTATGGAACAATGTATCCGTGATCTTCGTATCTCACAAATTTATGAAGGCACGAACGGCGTTCAATCACAAGATTTGATTGGTCGTAAAACGATTAAATGTAATGGTCAATTCATCGCAGAATATATCGAAGAAATTCGTGACTTTGCAAATGCATTAGATGCGGACTTAAATTACATCAAAGATGCCACTCTTGATGCTGCAACTGAACTTGAATCGATTACACAAGTTGTTCTTGAACGTGCTGCTGAAAATCCTGATTATGCGAATGCTGCTGCGGTGGATTATTTACATGCGGTAGGCTTACTCAGCTTTACCTATATGTTTGCTAAAATTGCTAAAGCTGCGAGTGAAAAATCAGGTGAGTTCTATGAGAACAAATTATCTTTGGTGAACTACTACATCCAACGCGTTTTACCTGAATTAAATACACGTTTAGCTCGCATCAAAGCTAGCTCTGAAATCGTGATGGGATTTAGCGAAGATTACTTCACAAATCAATCATAAGTTTTATCTTAAAAAAGCCTGATTCTTCAGGCTTTTTTTATCTGAAATTTGCTTATTTTCAAAGCAACTCATAATAGTCTTCCCTGCTTAGGCGTAAGATGAGCATGAATTTTGCATCACTCCAATGAAACCATCAGGTTTTTTCAGAGGAGGAGATGTCATGAGTAAAAAAGATATTAGCGTAGAAAAAATCGAATCCTTATTAGATCGTTTTGGAAATCTAGCAGTAGAGAGCTTCCACTATATTGCGCTCTTTATTATTGGCTGCATGGTAATTTGGTCTGCAGGACATACCGTGATTGATATTCTTACGGTAAAACAATATGCAACGATTGATGACATTCTGTTGTTATTTATCTATTTAGAGCTAGGTGCGATGGTAGGTATTTATTTTAAGACCAATCATATGCCCGTCAGATTTCTGATCTATATCGCCATCACTGCCCTGACACGTCTGTTAATTTCAGATATTCAACATGACCATAAAGCTGATATTGATTTAGTCATTATTACAGGATCAATTTTAATCCTAGCATTCGCTATATTGGTCGTGCGTTTTGCTTCTTGGAATTTTCCATCAGTGATCAGAGATAAACACCAAGATAAACCTTTACCATTTGGAAAAACACCACGCCCTGAAGATGATGAGTTGGCTTAGATAGAGATGGTTTAGGCAAGTTGGAACAAGCATCTAACGATCATTTGGCATCTGGATATATCGACCATTTTGGTATATCCAATGCATTCCAACTTGTGGTGCAGGAAGACCATAACGACGCCAATCTGAAATCAGCATATACTGACTCATTTCAATAGTACCACCCTGCCCATTTACGAAACTTGACTGCTTGCTAGAATATGTCGTCGTGGTCGGTAAAGACTGTTGATAGATCACTGTAATCCCATTCTGCTGCGGATACGCTGGATAAGGAGGATATGGTCGCTGTAATTGAGGTCTATTCTGAGCAAAACGTGGTTGTTGCAATGGGACTGGCTTACTTAGACGATCTGCATTACCAGTATATATTGGAGTCTGTGTTGGTTTTACAGGTCGAACCTTAGAACCTTGGTAATTACCCCAACTATCTGCAAAAGTATGACTCGTTATTAAAAGAATCACTGAACCCAATAGAGTCTTAACCAATAATGTATTGTTCATCTCTATTACCTCATTCCAAATTTAAGATTACTTTTATTTTCAAAATTCATTCTAAAGCTTAAATATAGATCAATCATGTAGAAATCTTGAACATTATTTAAAATTTTAAATTTAATACTTTAGACCTTGTATTTATCTGCATGAGTCTGTTTGTAAATCTGCTAGACTAACCATTTTTAACTTTGCGAGATTATCCACCGTGCCTGAAATGAGTTTTGATCGCCTGCACCAATTTTTTTGTAAAGTTCCGAGTGTCCAAGAAAACTATATCGATTCTTATGGCACTGATGGTGAACATGCATGGTGGTTTAAATTTCAAATCAATATCGACCATGCCTTAGCTTGGCAAACGGTTCAAGAACTTGGTCATGTATTGAATTACATTTCTAAAAATGAACGCCTACCCACTCAGTTTTTACCTGTGTCTCCTCCACCCTATATGAATGGTGAGGCGAAACAATTCTTATCTTGGGTGATTCAGTGTAATCATCCTGATTTTACGCCAGATGTGGTTTGTGATTGGTTAGAAGCACGTTTACCTCAACCTGTTGAGGATGAGTCTAAGTGGAAAATTAAAACCGATATTAAAGAGCTCGATCAGATTGATGATAAGGAACTCGATAAATTAGTTCCACCGAATCCATAAATGAAAAAATCCCTCTTTCGAGGGATTTTTTTAGAAGGTTGAGAGACCACTCCATTCCATGAATCGATAAATGGCATATTTCATTTTTGAATCTTCTGCATATTCTGAGTAATCAACACTCATTTGCTTACCCTCTAAATTCATCCAAGCAGTATCAAAATACTGTACTGCATCTTTAAAAACTTGCTGATTTGAAGAGCCAATAACACGTAAATCAGTTTCTAAATTATAATTTTTCAAATTACGAGCAGTAAAATTAGCCGACCCCAAAATCAGTTCAACCTGATTTGAACTACGCTTAGTAATCATTTTTGAATGGCACTGCTCACCTTGTGTATTACACCAGCGTACGTCTATTCCAGCTTTATAGAGCTCTGTCGCGACAGGACGATTTGGAATACCATTTTTAGTACGTCCAAATGCATCTTTGTTCGGGTCTAGTAATACACGAACTTTAACACCGCGTTGGTGAGCTTTAATTAAGGCTTCAATAATTTCTCGCTCTGATAAATAGAACATTGCCAAATCTATTTTTGCATCAGCACCTTGAGCAGATTCAATCAGTTTCAGCACTTCATCATATATTGCTTTTTCTGTCAGTACTTGCACTTGTGGCAACTGTTTATCTTCTGGTACATCTCCCACAATAACCATTGGAATATTTGCTTTAGAAAATAAAGCCACTGATTGTTCAGTTTTTAAAATATCGACAGCTGTATGCCCTTCGACCACAAGTGCTACATTAGAATGGCTTGAGCTTCCATCATGCAGATTCATCGAAGTCACTAGTGTTTTCCATCCCTCGGATGTATCCACTATGATGGTTTTACGATGGTTCGCTTTAAAATTAAAAAGATTTAAATAACTTCGAATGGTAATTTTTTCTTCCCCGAAAGGATTACTTAACCAACCTTTCTCAGCATTATTTCCTAAACTCTGACAACAAAAATACCAAATGCCCGACCACAGTGGATTCGATGCGCGTAATGGTGATAAATCTGTTTCTATGACATCAATTCCTGCTTGTCTGAGTTGTCGATAGTGCTCTGGGATTATTCCACCATAAACTGAATTTATAGGATCAGTGATTAATTTAATTTCAATATTCGGTGTTAGACGCTTTTTTTGAATGAGTGCTTGAGTCAGTTCTTGTGTTAATGCGCGATGTTGATTTTGAGACTGACCAGTTTCAGGATTGAACAGAAACATATCTAACACAATTGTGGTTTGCGCTTGCTCAATAAGATTGAGAATTTCATCAAAAATCTGATGCTGCTGTCGCTGACCCGCCGTATCTATATAAGTTTGGTCTGCTAGGAATTTCACATTTGCATGCCGTAATTTACCGGAATAATTAAGCCCTTCTGGTAATGGTTTATAAATATGATAAAGCGCTGAAGCTAAATAGCCAATGGTCAGCATACCAAGAATCAGACCAACATAACGTCGGTTTGACCAATTTAATTTTTGGTGAATTCGTTTAAATAGACGCATAACAAAAAACCTAGTCCGATACTTTCAGACTAGGTTTTAATTTACCTTTTTTCAAGCATTAAACTGTTTTTAACACGTTGGAGTAAATTAGAATCCGTATTCAACACCAACGGTGAAATTACGTCCAATTTGTGGAATATTCGATAAAAATGAATTGTGCGAATAAACCTGATCATCCAACAAGTTATTTGCTTTTAAATAAACCCGATAATCGTTGCGATTGTTTAACTGCCCAGCATAAGACACACCAACATTGACCATGTTATAACCTTGGGTTTCTTTTTCAAAGTCAGCAAATTTATCTTGCGTGAATACATGATAATACTCAGCTAAACCAGACCAACCATCAGCAAAATTGGTTTCCACCTTTGTACCAAGTCGTCCAGCAGGAACACGTGGAGCATTTTCCCCCTCTATCTTGCCTCTTACATAATCACCAAACACACTCACCTTGTAAGTATCATTAATTTGATAGCCTAGCTGAGCCTCAGTTCCATAAAAACGTGCCTTATCCTGCGTATATTTAAGTCCACGTAAATTGCCTTGTTGAGCTACAGTTGCACCATAAATATAGTCATCAAACCAATTGTGATAAACATGAACATGATAATCGAGCTGATCACCTTCATAATGGAGACCTAACTCTAGATTATTTGATGTTTCCTTATCAATATCTGGATTACCTAGCTCATATGTGTTTGTTGCAAAATGAAGACCATCTGCATATAACTCTTGAGCTAGCGGTAAACGTTGTTGATGAGACCCCACTAGAGACAACTTATAATTTGGCGCGAACTCCCAATTAGCTGCAGCTGATCCTGAAACAGCAGTCCCTGAGTAGTTCTTTTGATTGGAATCGACATCAATTTTTTGATGGTCTACACGAGCGCCCAATTCGACATGCACAGGACCAAGCTGTTTATGTTCTAGTGCAAATAAACTGTACTTATTGGTTTTTGTATCCGCCATCAGAACATCATGACTATGACCATGATGTTCATGATCGTGATCACTATGATCATGGTCACCATGATCAACTTCATCATGGTCATGTCCCTCAGGCGCATTAAGTTTTATTTTTTGCTGAGATGCTTGTACACCTACAACACCCTCCCAACCTAACAACGGTATATGAACCAACTCTAAACGACCATCATAACCCTTACTTTTAAAGTTACTAATAACTTCATTTTCTTCTAGTTCATCATGCTCGTAATCTGTAAAACTTAAATGAGCTCGCAGCTTTTCAAATCCTTTTAATGGATCATTTAATTCAGTTCGCAAATCATAGCGTTCAGATTTTAAGTCAACCCATGGACCTGCAGCATTTTCGTGTTCATGGTCGTGCGCTGAATTAGGTGGTGGACAATGGAAATGATCTCCATGCAATTCACATCCATGATATTCATGACTATGACCTGGTAATCCATATTTATCTTGTCGATTACTATATGACAGCCCCACAAAACCTCGATCATGGATCCATGAGCCGCCGACATTAACTGTTTGACCTTCTGAGAAGGTATTTTCTACACGTTTTGCACTTTCACGATGAGGCTCTGTCTCACCCTCATGATGATGTTCAGTGAAGTAACCTTTAAAAGGGATATAATCATTGGCTTTATGCTTCGTGCCTTCAACACGAAGTGCAAAATTTTCACCTATAGCTGCTGTTACACCTGCACTCGCAAGTTTTTCATCACTCCCAGAGTTGTAGCGGACGCCCACTTGCCCCTCTAGACCATTAGCTGGCATTTGTGTCGGTATTTTTTGATCAGTCACGTTGACTAAACCACCCACAGTTCCAGCTGCGTACAGTAATGTTGAAGGTCCTCGGATAACTTCCACTTGCTTCGCCAAAATAGGATCAACCGTTATGGCATGGTCAGGAGAAAGTGTTGATACATCAGCAGTTTCAGAAGCATGCTGTAAAACTTTTACACGCGGTCCATCTTGGCCACGAATCACAGGACGACTTGCACCTGTTCCATACTGATTAGAATAAACACCCAACTCATCGGCTAACGCATCACCTATGGTTGTTGGTCTTTCAGATAATTTTTTTTGATCAATCACATGATCTGCTACAGCGAAGTCAGCAGCTGTTTGAACCAATGGATGTGCGGTAGAAGAAATTGTATCTAATTGAACATTTTTTTGTTTTTGATCAGCATGTGCTGCGGATGCTATCACTGCCAAGACGGAGGCAGTAATGATATTTTTATGAAAGTTCATACGACAAGCTCAAAATTCGAGAATTTACAATTGTTGTTATAATATAACATTTCAACCAAACTTCAATCATATTTCATTCATTTACTCCAAATTAATTACCTTCATATAATTAAACCAATGGGTTACATATCAATGTTAATCTATAAAATTCGGATAGCATTTTTTTGATATATTTCAGCAATGCCCTTTACAATTTCACATGCTGTACTCGCACCAATTTTGCATAAAGCATCGAAAGGAACACTTCCTATTTCTGCTCTAGCAATTGGTTGCATGGTCCCTGACTTATTTCGTCTTTTTACAGACGAACATATCCAAATCTCACATCAATGGAGCGCATTGCTATATCCCAATTTATTGGTGGGAATGGCATTCTGTCTATTGTGGTATGCACTATTACGACCTACTTTTTTTAGATGGATTGGTATTTACAATCCCTTAAAACTCTCGAACTTTAGATCTGTCTTTCAATTCTTGGTGCTGATCAATATTTCATTAATCTTGGGTATCAGCAGTCATATCCTTTGGGATGGTTTAACTCATGTTGATTACAGAACCTTTGCTTTTCATGATCTATTAGCTAAGCAAATCAATCTTTTGGGGCAATACTATCCCCTCCATCGCATTTTACAGGTTGGTACCTCTATTATCGTTTTGCCCTTTATTTTATGGTTTGCAAAACAATATTTTTGTACTTACCGTCAACCATTCAGAGTAACTCGTTCTATCACTATTTTTGCTGTGGTATCCGTGCTAATTTCAATATTAGGTGGATTATTTGGATTTATTCATTTCAACTCTAATTACAATACAGCCATTTTAAATGACCTATATGGTTACATTGGCTTCTCAATTAATTATTTCTTTAGAGGCTTTCTATTGACGTTTACGATTTGTGCGCTTGTTTTTCAAATCCTAGATCAATTGGAATTATTCGAAGGATCGTCTTAATTTTAAATTTGCATTAAATAATAGGGCTTTCATAATCTTCTCCTTGTGACTGTAGTCTCAAAGAGGCATAATTCACCCTTTGTATAAAGGCGTTACGCTGTTTACGTATACGCTTTCATTAACCCATATAGTTGGATTTTTAACGCTATGATGCGAACTCATTACTGCGGTTCATTAACCGAAGCTCAAATTGATCAAACCGTTACACTTTGCGGATGGGTACACCGTCGCCGTGACCACGGTGGTGTAATTTTCCTTGATATGCGTGACCGTGATGGTCTAGTTCAAGTGGTTATTGATCCTGATACACCAGAAGCTTTCGAAACAGCTGATAAAGCTCGTTCTGAATTTGTATTAAAAATAACTGGTCGCGTTCGCCGTCGTTATGCTGGTACTGAAAATGCCAACATGGTGAGTGGTCAAATCGAAGTATTAGGTAAAGAAATTGAAGTTCTAGCAGCGTCTGAAACTCCACCATTCCCATTAAATGATGATAATACTAATATTTCAGAAGAAATTCGTTTGAAATATCGTTTCTTGGACATTCGTCGTCCAGAAATGTTAGAGCGTTTACGTTTCCGTTCTAAATTAACAAACCTTATTCGTAACTATTTCGAAGAAAACGGATTCTTAGACGTTGAAACACCTATTTTGACACGTGCGACTCCTGAGGGTGCGCGTGACTATTTAGTACCAAGCCGTGTATCAAATGGTAGTTTCTACGCTCTTCCGCAATCACCACAGTTATTTAAACAATTGTTAATGGTGGGTGGTATTGATCGTTATTACCAAATTGCTAAATGTTTCCGTGACGAAGACTTACGTGCTGACCGTCAGCCTGAATTCACACAAATCGACGTTGAAACATCGTTCATGAGTGACGATGACATCATGGATTTAATGGAACGTTTAACAGTTAAGATGTTTAAAGAACTTCTTAATGTTCAATTTGATAAGTTCCCACGTATGACCTATGCAGATGCAATGCGCGACTATGCGTCTGACAAGCCTGACTTACGTATTCCACTTAAACTCGTTGACGTTGCAGATTTAATGCAAGATGTAGAGTTCAAAGTATTCGCAGGTCCTGCTAAAGATCCTAAAGGTCGTATTGTTGCGTTACGTGTTCCGGGTGCAGGTTCACTTCCACGTTCTGCAATTGATGAATACACTAAATTCGTCGGCATCTACGGTGCAAAAGGTTTAGCTTATATTAAAGTCAATGAGCTGGAAAAAGGCATTGAAGGCTTACAATCTCCTATCGTGAAATTCATCGAGCCAATCGTGCTTGATCTATTAAAACGTGTGGGTGCTGAAAATGGCGATATCGTATTCTTCGGTGCAGATAAAGCGAAAGTTGTAAACGATGCAATGGGTGCTTTACGTATCAAAATCGGTCATGACATGAAGATGGCAACTTGCGAGTGGGCACCACTTTGGGTTGTTGATTTCCCAATGTTTGAAGAAACTGATGATGGCAAATGGACCTCTGTTCACCACCCATTCACGCTGCCTAAATCTAGCGTAGAAGAAGTGAAGAACAACCCAGGTGCAGCATTATCTGTAGCTTACGATATGGTGCTTAACGGTACTGAAATCGGTGGTGGTTCGCTTCGTATTCATAACCTAGAAATGCAAAAAGCAATTTTTGAAGCTTTAGGTATTGGTGAAGAAGAAGCAGAAGAGAAATTCAGCTTCTTATTAAACGCTTTACGTTATGGTGCACCTCCACACGGTGGTTTAGCATTCGGTTTAGACCGTCTTGTGATGTTAATGACAGGTGGTTCTTCTATTCGTGATGTGATTGCATTCCCGAAAACGAAAACTGCGGAATGTCCTTTAACACAAGCACCTGCACCAGTTGAATCAACTCAACTTCGTGATCTTGGTATTCGCTTACGTGAAAAACCAAAAGCTGAATCACAAGAATAACGTTTTGTTGATCTAAATAAAAACCCTGCAACTGCAGGGTTTTTATTTCATTGAGATAAACGCTCAAAAATGGCATAATCTCAGAAAATATTTAAGAGTTCATTCATATGGCTATGCGTCCTGATGTTCGTCGTCATACAATCATTATTATTGTATTTTGCATCGTGCAATGGGCATTTATGCGTTATATCTTGAATGAACAACTATTTAACCTCACTACTTATCAGCGTATCGTGTTCTTTAGTACGAGTAGTTTCATTGCCGCGTTTGGTTCAATCGCCGCACTTATTTATATGGTGATTAAAGGAAATGCGGATAAATAAGCATTGAGCTTACTTCCCTCTTCATTCTTCTCTTGCTTAAATTAAGTCAGTATTCATCTGACAAGATTCACCTATTATCAATAAATTATTAATTTTTAAATATAAATTAAATACTTAAGGGTTTAAAATTTTTAATAAAAACTTATGTCGATCATATTGGTGCACTATAGGAATCACAGATTGATCTTTATTGACTATTTTGCCATCTAACAAAGATATCTCTTCTTGCGAAAATAACCCTAAAGTTATTATATTGGAATCATTAGGTTGGCAGAATTGAATATTGGGTATACGACCATCGAATATCAACTTATTATGCATGGCTTGATCATAAATTCGATTCGACATGATTTTATATGGAATATTACAAAACTCACTTATCATTAACTGAATATAAGCCAGCATTGACTCTCGATCACCATAGCTTACTCCTGAGCATGAAATCTGCTGCATTCCCATTTGCTCTAAGACTTCTACACCGTATGCATCTTTAATCCAGTCAGCGTTATAAGCCTCATCCTTTAATTTAACCTTTTGTTTTTCCATCCCGACATACAATCCATGTACGATGCCATCAAGTGGTGGAGCTTGGAAAATTACATCCCGAATATCAGATAAAAGAATTTTTTGAGCATTTGGACGAAGTCGAATCGCTTTTTGATACTCAAAGAAACGACCTACATGAGGATAACTCGCATAGTTCAAAGCGATTTCTTTCCAACCTTGCATTGGAATTTTAGCTACAAATTGAAAAAACAGAGTGGCGCAACGTCGTGCCAACTTATGTTTGAGTAATCCAACATAATCATTACGATAGTGTAGCTTACCCATAGAACTAAATTGGTAATTAATAGTGTAGTGTTGAATATGCTTTAAGTGTTTTCTATATTCTTCTAATTGTTTACGATAAATGATTAAAACAAGTTCACCATCAAATCCAGTATGATCTAAAGAGTTTATGAACGCTAAAATTTGAGAAACACTGTAACCTGTAGCAGCAGCTAGAATAACCTTCTCATCACCCATCGATATTTTTCCTATTTAAACTTAATTGTTCGGTGCTGATATACATCCAACAGTTGCTGAATGAGTCTAAACCACTCCCGTACAACCTTTTGTTTAAACGTCAATTTCTGCTTGATATGCTGTACTTGAATATCAAAACGCTTACGACGATTCTGCTCTAAACTACTTTCAAAAATTTCTTTTTGTGTAGGCTTTAATATATCGCTTTGAATACACAACCCAGGACTTAATTGATATGGAGTATACTGAGTTGACTGATCAAATAATTCAAAAACTATATGATCAACAGCCACCATTTCATCAAGACTTCGAGCATATTGCAATAATTGTTCACAAGCCTTTCTAGATAAAATATAGCCAGCACAACCTAAGTGTATACCATTCAGCTGATACAACGCTCGTTTACCAGGTACTATAGCTTGCTTTTGATAAGCCATTTTTATTTTTTTTGAGAAAACTTCAAGTTTGATTATATGTGTATCTTTTGGTATCCAATTATAATTCTCTAAAAGTAGATGACTCTCTTGACCCAGGTAAACATCATCTTCAAATATAGTAATAAAATCAAATTGCTCATCAACTGCTTTTTTCCACAAAGTGAGGTGACTCAATAAGCAAGCTATTTCACCTTCTGTAAGCTCTGTCTTTTGAAAATTTAGATCTAATAAGTTAATCGATTTCTGACAAGAATCAGGTGTAATCGCATTAAAAAACTCAAAACCAATATTTTGACGATTGAATTCAATGCTTATGTGTTCACGTCGGCTCTTAGCAGTCTCTAAGCTAATAACAAAATTTCTCATAATTCAGCTACTTAAACTCTACTTTTCTAGCAAACAAACATAGCCTCAACTTATGAATCAAACGAAGAAATTCTCGTTTGATTTTTTGATCAATGCTCAACATTTGTTTTGGTACTTTAAAATTGTTGCGGAAAGCGTCTAGCGAACTAACGAGCGTAATTTCTTGCTTGAGAACTTTCTCTTGTATACAAATGGCAGGTTCCAACTGATAAACAATATAATCATTGTGTTTAAGCAAATCAGAGAATAGTATGTGATCCAATGGTTTCAACGTTGTTTGATGCTGAATATAGTTTAGAATATTCTTTATGGCTTTTTTCGAAAGTATATATCCCGCAGCCCCAAAGTGATCTGTTTTTAGCTCACTTATTACATGTTTTTCTTTACTTAATTTTGATTTTTTTAAAATTACTCTCTCGAAGAAAGTTTCAATCTTTAAAATATCTATATTTTGTTCTAACCAACTACTATCCTTTAAAAATAAAGATGCATTTTCAGTTAAAAAAATGTCATCTTCAAAGATCGCAACATAATCCAAACCATCATTCAGCGCTTTCTTCCAAACAGTAATATGGCTCAATGCACACGCCAATTCACCTTCACTAATTTTAGTCAGGTCAAAAAAATCAAAATCGGATTTTATAATTTCGTAGGCTAAATCGGGAGTTAGAGCATCAAAAAACTCAAAATCAATTTTTTTTGCATGAAATTCCTCAGTGATATGACTCCTTCGCTCATGAGCAGAAGGTAAACTTATAACAAAACTCTTCATATAAAATTGGGGATCTACTTTTTACTAAGCTTATAAAATAAAAAAAGTTAATACATTATGGTTGTTAATAAATTTCACATTCAACAGTTCTAGTATGAAAAAAACATATACATTATACTTTAATTTAGATTAATTAAAAAATATCTATCCATAAAATTGAGTTTTTCTAGTTTGTCTAATTACACATTAGAACCTTTGCAATACATTTAAAAACTACATGAGAGTTTAGCATTTTTAATGCCAATCTAAATGAGTGCTATCTTTCAATAATGATGGAGCTTGATAATTAAATGCTTTACCCTCAACAGCCATTTGATATTTTTCTAAATATCCATACATCATTTTTTCAGCATTAAAATATTCTTTAACATGTTCGTGGCACTGTAAAGGATCATATTTCTGATTCAAAATAGCATCGACTAACTCATCGGTTTGAGGTGAAAGTTTTCCACAAAAATGAGGAACTAATTCTGGAATAGCCCCATAAGGCGTTGAAAAAACTGGACACCCGAAATACATACTTTCGATAATCGCTAAACCAAATGGTTCATGCCAACGCACTGGAAAAATCAAACCTTTTGAACCATTTAATAGTGCGAGTTTTTCTTGACCGCCCACCATACCATGAAAACGAATATTTGGAGAAAATGTTAAGCGTATGCCTCGTTTAAAATTAAAGCGGTCACCACCCAATACATCTAATTTTTGCTTCGCTTTTAAAGCAACATTGATCGCACCTTTGACATTCTTTAAACGCCAAGCCGCTTTACCTAAGAAATGATAATAATCACGCTTGGCTTTCCAATTCACATTACCATAATTTGACCAATCGAGGCCGTTATAAACAAAACTGTTCGACTGATGTCTCTCTGCATGATTTTTTGAAACAAAAATAGTATTTCTATCTAACAAATCACCCACTTGAGCATTACCATGTTCTGTCACAACATAAGGTATATCAATTTCAAGGTTTTTAGGTTGGAATTGAAAATGAACGATATCTGTATTTTCAGGAATTAATTGATTCCAAGATTTAAAAGGATCAATTTCAATAACCTCTGCGAAATCACAAGTTGAGCCCTTCGGGACGATAAATGTGACTTTATGACCGAACTCGACTAATTTTTTTGCTAAATCCCAAATAACTCGCTCCGTTCCACCGTAAGCAAAAACTGGAATCGTCGACATATTTGCGATTACAATATTCATTTATTCTTCTCTTGATTCATTTGCCAAAGCATCACGTATTTATTAAAGGTGTATCCCATCGAAGCGATTGCCAAAAATAATCCATATGCTCCACCAACAAAATCACCTCGGATAATATATTCTCGAATAAATGAAAATATTGATCGAAATATTAAGGCAATTAAACTGACTTTTTTTCCATTTTTAAACTTATCTTTTGCCCAATCATGACTATATCGAACATTTTTGAGCAAGAAATGATGTAAATCATCGTTGGTCAAATGAGCCAAATAACCTGGCAAACATTGTGCTGAAACCCCTTTTTGGTCTAAAGATTCATGCACTTCTAAATCTGAATACTTAAAATGCTCACGTGAATAAAGTCTTGCAAGTTTGTCGGTGTACCAGCCTCGTTTTTGAACTTCAACACCACAGAATAAATTCACTCGCGCCAAACTAAACACTCGATCATACTGTACTGGCTGCTTTAGAATTTCTGCAATCGAATCACGTAAAGGTTGATCCAATCGCTCATCTGGATCTAGAACCAACACATAATCTTGAGTGGCATAACTTTGAGCCAATTGACGTTGCTTACCAAAACCTTTCCAATCAGTATTCACAAACCATTTTGCACCGTAACGATCAGCAATTTCTCGAGTATTGTCCGTGCTTCCTGAATCTAGAATGACGATTTCATCCACGAGATCAACCACACTATCTAAGCAATCTGCCAAATGTCTTGACTCATTTTTTAAAATAATCACCAATGATAAAGTGGATCTTTTTTCTGTCCCAAGCTCGATTGAAGTTAGATTCTGCAATGCTTGATGTTCAGCAACAAACTTTCCTTCGGCATTGTTATGATGTAGATCATACAAAATTGCATATTTATTAAAAGTATATTGCGCAAATATTAACGAGTATAAAAAACCATAGCGGCCTTTCAAAAAACGACCATCTACAATATATTGTTTTATAAATGCCCAGAATGCATGCAGTAAAATTGCAAATGATGAAGTTGATTTTCCACGATTAAAACGATCAACTGCCCACGCTTTCGCGTATTGGAGTCTTTTGCTGAGTAAAAATTCTGGTGTAGGTGCAGTATGATGCAACATGAATCCATTCAATGTTTCTGTTCTAGCTTGATTCAAAACAATAGATTCATGCACTAAATTATCGTTATATTGAAATGATTTAGGATATAAACGCCAATGCGCTTTTATTGACCAATAACGATTGTCAATCTCATGTCCAAAAACACAATCAACGCGTTTAATTCCATAAACGATATTTGCAGGTTGGTTTTGGATAACTTTTAAAATGCTTTGCTTTAATTCTTCAGTAATTTCTTCATCAGCATCCAATGCTAGAATCCAATGACCAGTCGCATAGCTTTGCGCCAATTGACGCTGTTTACCAAAACCAGGCCAATCTGTATTCACAAACCATTGACCGCCAGCAGCTTCGACCAGTTCACGTCCGTGATCAGTACTTCCAGAATCAAGCACAATGATTTCATCTACCCAACCACGCAATGCAGGTAAACTAACTGCTAAATTCTCAGCCTCATTTTTTACCATCATCACAACAGATAAACGGTATGCTCTTTCTTGTCTATTCAACATTTCCATGTTTAGCGCCAAGCATCCTTAATCCATTGACTTGGCAACACATAGCGGTACCATTTACCACCGCCACCATTCACAGCATCAGGTGGATTAATCTCACCATGGAAAATAATAATTTTAGCACCTTCAGGTTTTACTGGTGGCTTAAAAAACGCCATTGGGATTTTTTGTAAACAGTGATATTTATAACTTTTACACCAGCTATCTGGCCAATAGGTTTGCTTCGCATGTTTATCTACATACCATGACAAATAGGCTTGTTCATTACGGAATTTTTTTCGGATCTCATCAAAGTTCTCACGAAAATATGGTAATAATCCAGGGAAAGCGCCCAATTTAAAACGATATACTGAGCTATTACCTGTGATTCGCCATGGTCGTTTCCAGTCGTGAATAATTAAAAAATCACCTGGATAAGTGAAAAAATCATCCATGTTATCAACGATAACAACATCCAAATCTAAAAATAGCGCGTTTCCCTTTAAGCCATATAAGTCAGGCTCAAAAGTTGAAAGTTTGTTCCAACCACGCTCAGGCGCGCCTTCAGGCAATGCTAACGGTGGAATAGGAAAGCATTTAACATTTGGATCAATTCCTTCTGTACGGTCAGTGAGACAAACCATCTGGAAATCAACAGTCGTGTGTCGTTTCACCATATTGTAAAGACGATTCACATACTCAGAACCATATTTGGTTCCCCACTTCATACACAAAACAATGTTCTGTTCTTGTGCAATCTCTTCTTCTAATAAGACATTGTTTTCATGTATTGACATGCCGTTTTATTCCACCTAATCAATAGCTGCATCATACCACAGAGTTAAAATATTCTTGAACGATAAGAATTCAAACTCGTCAAAATTGAAATCAAATCTTCATTAAATTGTCACGTCTTAGAAACCCTATTTTGTCAAATTAAATTTAATCTGGCTTGAACTAAAATAATGAAAATTACTATTGTCGGCACTGGGTACGTCGGTCTCTCAAATGCGATGATTTTAGCGCAACATCATGAAGTCACCGCCTTAGACATTGATCAAAATAAAGTAAATTTATTGAACAAGAAAATCTCACCTATACAAGACACAGAAATCTCTGATTTTCTAAGTAATAAACCATTAAACTTTAAAGCAACAACTAATGCTGTGGATGCATATTTTCAGGCAGACTATATTCTTATTGCGACACCAACTGATTATGACCCTACAACCAATTATTTTGACACTTCAAGTGTCGAATCCGTGATCACTGAGATTTTAAGTATCAATCCATTAGCGACGATCATTATCAAGTCGACAGTTCCTGTAGGTTACACCCAACAACTAAAAAGTAAATTTGAAACACAGAATATTATATTTTCACCTGAGTTTCTCAGAGAAGGAAAAGCATTGCTGGATAACTTATATCCCTCAAGAATTATAATGGGTGAAAATTCTGAACGAGCACATCAATTTGCAAACATGCTCATAGAGGGTGCTTATAAAAAAGATTGTCCAGTCTTGTTCACTGACTCCACCGAGGCAGAAGCAATCAAACTTTTTGCAAACACCTATTTAGCTATGCGCGTTGCATTCTTCAATGAACTAGATACTTACGCTCAAATATACCGATTGGACACTCGCCAAATGATCGAGGGTGTTTGTTTAGATCCTCGAATTGGTAAATTTTATAACAATCCATCATTCGGATACGGCGGATATTGTCTTCCTAAAGATACTAAACAATTACTCGCCAACTACGACCAAGTTCCAAGCAATTTAATTCAAGCCATTGTAGACGCGAATATTACTCGCAAAGATTTTATTGCACAGTCTATTTTGGAGAGATACCCTAGCGTTGTTGGGATATATCGTTTGGTCATGAAAAGTGGTTCAGACAATTTTCGATCGTCAGCAATACAAGGTGTTATGTGTCGTCTCAAAGCACAAGGAATCAAGATCATTATTTACGAACCCACACTTTCAGAGAAAAAATTTCAAAACTCAAAAATCATCAAAACACTGGAAGAATTTAAAAAAAAGGCAGATTTAATTATTAGTAATCGTCATTGCGATAAACTAAATGATGTTGCAGATAAAGTGTATACCAGAGATATTTTTGGTAAAGATGATTAAAAAAGGACTCAATTGAGTCCTTTTTTCAAAGCATTAATTACTTCACATATGTTAACCAGTGAGCATATTTAGGGTCTTTACCTTGTACGGCATCGAAGTATGCTTTTTGGATTTGTGTTGTGATTGGACCACGAACACCTTCACCGATTTGACGATCATCATATTCACGGATTGGCGTTACTTCTGCCGCTGTACCTGTAAAAAATGCCTCATCAGCGATATAGAATTCATCACGTGTGATACGGCGCTCTACAACATCATATCCAAGGTCTTTCGCAATCGTAATAATGGTTTGACGAGTAATACCATCAAGAGCACCACCAGCGATATCAGGGGTATGAATCACGCCATCACGCACTAAGAATACGTTTTCACCTGAACCTTGACACACATAACCTTGTGGATCAAGTAACATTGCTTCGTCATAACCTGAGTGCGCAACTTCTTGGTGTGCCAAAATAGACAGCGTATAGTTTCCTGATGCTTTCGCCTTACACATCGTCACGTTAGGGTGATGGTGTGTAAAAGAAGAAGTTTTTACACGAATACCCTTCGCCATTGCTTCTTCACCAAGGTAAGCGCCCCAGCTCCACGCAGCAACCACTGCATGAATTGTATTATCCGTCGCTGCAATACCTAGCTTTTCCGAACCAATAAAGATAATTGGACGTAAATAGCAAGAAGCTAATTTATTTTCACGCACCACATCAATTTGAGCTTGTTCTAATGCCGCCTGATCAAACGGAACTTTCATTTGATAAATTTTGGCAGAGTTTAAAAGACGTTTAGTGTGTTCTTTTAAACGGAAAATTGCCGTTCCATTCGGAGTTTCGTAGGCACGGACACCCTCAAACACACCCATACTGTAGTGTAAAGTGTGTGTTAAGACGTGAGTTTTTGCTTCACGCCAATCAACTAATTGTCCATCTTGCCAAATAAAACCATCACGATCAGCCAAATTCATGACCTAAACTCCAAATTTTTATACACAGTCATTTCTATCCAACTACTGATGCAGTTGGATCTATTAATCTTTGCCATAGCTTGCAAACGACCTTACGGGTATCGAGCCAATTCGCAGCACTCACTTGCATGGATTGATTTGCAAGGGCTAAACGATGACTCTCGGCACGTTCACGGAGATAAGCTTGAATCAATGCTGTCGCATCGGCGCTGGATAAGCAGCCAGTTTTTGCGGCATCCTCAAGGATTCGTACATTGTCGGAGTAATGGGCGAGATCAGGATTCGTCCCACTCCATGCTAATACTGCATACTGTGCCATAAATTCGATATCAACGATACCACCTGCATCCTGTTTTAAATGAAAAATTCCATCTTTTTTTTGCTCATTTGATGAGCCTAAATGGTCTTTCATTTTTTGACGCATTTTTAGCACTTCTGCTCTCACCGTTTCTTCATTTCGAGGCAAAGTTAAAATACGACAGCGTAATTCCTCAAACTTTTCTCTTAAGCTTTGCTCACCCGCTATACTACGCGCACGAACAATCGCTTGATGCTCCCAAAGCCATGCATTTTTAAGTTGGTATTGCTCAAAAGCCTTAAGGCTTGTGACGAGAAGCCCAGCTTCTCCTGAAGGACGCAATCGTGTATCAATCTCATACACACGACCATCTAAAGTTTGGGTTGTCATCAGCGACATGAGCTTTTGCCCAACACGCATCGCAAATTCAAAACCACTAATTGGTTTCAAGCCATCTGTATCTGCCTGCTCATCCATATAGTGGATAAAGACTAAATCAAGGTCTGAACCATACCCAAGTTCAATACCGCCTAATTTCCCATACCCAATGACACTGAATGCCATATGATTTTTTGAACAACGTTGACCATCTGCATCTACTGGGTAACCATGTTTTTTTGCTGTAATTTGATATGCTAAATTCAAAGTTGCTTGAACTGAAACCTCAGCAATATCGGTGAGCGCATCAGACACACGCATCAGTGGACTTTCAGCCAATACATCACTTGCTGCTACAGTCAAAACATTCGATTTTTTAAATAAGCGCAATACGCGCATTTGATCTTCCACTTGATCAATTTCAATGCGCAGCAGCTGCTGTCTAAGTGAATCCTCCAAATCTTGGCGTTTAGGTAGCTCAAAATCCATTGATAAAAACTCATCGAGTAAAACTGGATAATGGGTTAACTCTTCACAAATCCATGGGCTTACAGTCGCCATTTTAACGAGTCGCTGTAATGCTCCTTTGCTTTCAATTAACATCACTAGATAGACTGTTCGCCGCATCACAGATTCAACCAGTGGCATCAGCCTTACCAAAGCGACTTGTGGATTATCCGATTCGAGAACAGCTTGAATCAGATGAGGCCAAAACTCTTTTAAACGATTAACTGCTTTAGCGGGTAATTTTTTGATGGCATGTCCATACCAAAATTCACGAACCAAATTTTTAGCAGACTCATCTAAAACTTCATTCAATTGCTGCTCTATTTGGCTAAAGCTTTCAACCAATGGATCTACTTCTTTTTCTTTAATCAAATGCTCAAACTGATAAGTTACTATAGCGCGCTTCTCATTGAGAACATCTAAGAACGCATCCCAACTCTCAAAACCAAGTGTCTCTACGATGCGATTTCTTTGGTCAACCTCAGTAGGCAGTGATTGTGTTTGTTGGTCATTTAAGGCTTGAATAGCATGTTCCACACGACGCAAAAATAAATAAGCATTTTCAAGCTCATCTACCACTTCAGGTTCAAGTAATCCAACAACCCCCAAATGATGTAGACTCACTAAACATTGACGGTCTTGTAGCTCAAGTTTTGAACCACCATAAATCAACTGGAAAACTTGAACGATAAACTCGACTTCACGAATACCACCTGCACCAAGTTTAATATCATCTTCAATATTTCTACGTTGAACTTCACGCTCAATCATCGCTTTCATTTCACGCATCGCTGCAAAAGCAGTGTAGTCCACATAACGGCGGAATACAAAAGGTCGAGTCATTTCCAGAAGCTCATCCCCTTCCTTTCCTCCTGTAACAATACGCGCCTTTATCCATGCATAACGCTCCCACTCACGCCCATGTTGACTGAGATACTTTTCGAGTGCCGCATGACTGATTGCAAGTGCTGAACCATCACCCCATGGTCGTAATCGCATATCCACTCGGAATACAAATCCATCTGCGGTGATATGTTCCAACAAATAAATAATTTTTTGCCCCCAAAGGATGCAAAATTGCTGAACATCAATACATTTACGACCATTGGTTTCACCTTGCTCATCGAAGGCAAATATAAGATCAATATCACTGGATAAATTAAGTTCCTGAGCCCCCAATTTACCCATTGCAATCACGATAAGGTCTTGAAGCTTACCGTTATAGCCGATCGGCTCTCCATGTTTGGCTTGCAATGGACGATAAGCGAAGCTTTTGGCTGCATCAATACTGGCATCGGCAAAGTCTGAAAGCTCACGAGTCAATGTAATAACTGAAATGAGGCGGTTCGCATCCTGCCAAATCCACCGAAACATTAAACGTGCTCGCAAAATTCGAATTTTTTGCATCCATTCTTTTTCATCCTGAATGTCAGCAAGTTCTTTTTGTACAATGTGATAGATTTGTTCAGTACTTAAAAATTTATTAAATTGATCAGATGAATAATCTTGTTCTAATAATGTTTGATGTAAATTATAAACTTGTTCCGCGTATTGACTGGCTCTAAGAGTTTTTTGCAACTGATCAGCATTCATTTGAAAAAAAGCCTGAATAAATCTAAAACTCTTTTATATCAGTCCTTACGCATTTTGTGGACTATTTAGTTCACTTTTTCCAAAGATGTTTGATTACTCGTATTTGGGGTGGCAGGTAACGCTGCATGAGTGTCTGCTTCAGGTAATATGACTTTAAAAGTCGTACCTTGACCTTGTTGAGAACTGACACAAATTTCACCATGATTCAAATCAACAAATCTTTTACATAACACCAAACCTAAACCAGCACCTTTTTCACCAGATGTACCACGAATAGATACCTTCAAATCCGGTTGAAAAAGCTTCTCAATTTGCTGTGATGTCATACCTAAACCTGTATCGCGAATGGCAATTTCGACACCTTGATCGCATTTTGATGCTTCGATATAAACTTTTCCAGTTCCATCCACATGAGTAAACTTCAAAGCATTGGATACCAAGTTTTGAATCACTGATGTGATCATATTAATGTCGGCAAAGACTTTTAACTCTTGCGGCACACTTTCAATTAATTGAATATTTTTTTTCACAGCCAACGTGTTTAAAACATCAAAAACGATTTTTGTCACCTGTTTAAGCTCAAACTGAATAGGGTGATAGACAAATCTCCCGCCTTCAGCCATTGCCCAATTTAATAGGCTTTCCAATAAGTTATAAGTCGATTGAGCGGTATCATGTAGATACTCAGCGATATTCTGTACACTGTCCTCATCCAAACTTTCACGTTCATTGGCCAATACATCAGAAAAACCTAATAAGCCATGAAATGGTGCGCGTAAATCGTGTGCAATGATTTGAAAGAATTTTGTTTTACTGAAATTAAGCGCCGATTGTTGTTCATATAATTCTTTGAGTTCCGCATAATCCGAATGAAGCTCTAATATACGAATTAAGCTCATTGAAAAATCATAAACCAGTTCTAAATTTTGATCATCAAAAGGTTGGTGCTGATTATCAAATAAAATCACTTGACCAATTGAAAAATCATCATTCACTTTTAAATCAATGGCTATAATTCGCTCGTGATCAACTCCGAGTTGATGAATATGTGCTGAAAAAGATGAATAATTAGGATGATCACGACTGATCGAAGTTTGACCCGCGAAATATGGTAATAATTTTGCTTTTTTATTGGCATTAAAAGCTTTAAATCCATTTGGAGAAGAATGCCACACATATGGTTCATCATGAAAAGCTAAGATTGCTGACTCCGCATTTAAAATGCCACGCGCAAATCTTAAAAAACTCTCAAGTTGATTTTTTGGCGTTGATACACCGAGTAAAAGAGACATTTTGCAGGCACTGAGCTGATCAGCTTGATCGACATCTATAAATTCTATTTTCATGTCTACATCCTGCCATGGAGTAAAGGGGAATAATGATCGATTACATTTTATTTTTTCATTTCACAGTAAAGAAATGAAACCTTATTTCATCAAGACTAATACATTCTCAAATATTAAGAAAGTGCATTTTTGAGGACTGAATATCTAGCTAAAGCATGAGTCGTACTTTATAAAACGTAAGCGTCTAGTGAAGATCGATTGAATAAACCATAACTATTTATTATTAAAATAAAATTTACTCAATCCTTATCTTATATTATTCATCAAATCTTCATTTGAAATTTTAAAATTCCTTTATTTATTTAAAACAAATAAAAAGGCCCTCAAGTCTGAATATGCTTGAAGGCCTTTAAGTATTTGGTCCCGAGGGTCGGACTCGAACCGACACGTCATCTCTGACAGCGGATTTTGAGTCCGCCGCGTCTACCAATTTCACCACCTCGGGAAAGGTTGTGTTCGGTATAATATCGTTTTTCTTTTCTTTGTCAATGCAAAACCTGACTCAAGCGCCTATTTTTAAATCAATAGCATGCATTATGCTTTTTTAACCACCAAACTCAACTCGAACTAGGCAAAAAAAGCATATACTAATGCCAAAATTTTTGCTGATTCCATTTTTATATTCTTATGCAACTTTCTGATTTTAACTTTGAACTCCCTGACGAACTTATTGCCCGTTACCCTCTTGAAGAGCGAAGCGCTTCTCGCTTACTTCATCTTAAAGCCGATGGTCAATATGACGATCACCAATTTACCGATATTTTAGACCTGTTTAATGAAGGTGATTTATTAGTTCTCAATGATACTAAGGTAATGAAAGCTCGCTTGAAAGGTAAGCGTGCTTCGGGTGGTGCGATTGAGGTTCTGGTTGAAAGAATGCTTGATCAATTTATTGCTCATTGCCATATCAAAGCAAGTAACTCACCAAAACCAGGTGCTGAGCTTTTTGTCGGATCAGATGAGGTTAAAGTTACGGTTCAAGGGCGCCATGAAAATCTCTATGTGGTGGAATTTTCCAAACCAATCTTAGATGTATTGGATCAGTATGGTGCATTGCCTATTCCACCTTACTTCAACCGAGAAGCAGAAGATATTGATACTGTTCGTTATCAAACCGTATTTAATGATCCTACAAAAATTGCTAGCGTTGCTGCTCCAACGGCGTCTCTACATTTTGATGAACAACTATTAAAAAAACTTGAAGATAAAGGTGTAAACAAGACATTTGTCACCTTACATGTGGGTGCAGGTACCTTCTTACCAGTACGCACCACTGATATCGAAAATCACATCATGCACAGTGAATGGTGCCAAGTCAGCGATGAAGCTATGGCGTTGATTAAGGCGACTAAAGATCGAGGCAATAAAGTGATTGCCGTCGGAACGACTGCAACACGGGCAACTGAAAGTGCGGCTCAAGCCAATGATGGCCAACTGAAGGGCTGGACTGGTGATACTCAGATTTTTATTTATCCTGGTTATGAATTTAAAGTAGTAGATCGCTTAATTACTAACTTCCACCTTCCAGAATCAACATTATTAATGCTTGTCTCAGCCCTGTCCAATCGTGATTATATTTTGAATGCGTATCAACATGCTGTAAAAGAACGCTATCGTTTCTTTAGTTATGGTGACGCAATGTTGATTGACCAAGCAAAAGATTAGGATCTGATCTATGCCGATTGATTCTGTTCAGCAACTGCTTCACCTTCGCACCCGAAAGAACAAGCAAATTATGGCCAGTGTTGATCGGCTTTGGGCTCTTGGACGTTCTGCTCAACATTCTGATGACATCCTGCAAGGATTACATCCATGGGGTTCGAATACCCAACTCTTTTTTCACAATGGCATACCTAAATTTTTAGTTACGCTTGCCATCATATTCAGTGTTTTTTCGCTCTTTCCTATTTTTGACACATTAAAATGGATGGCATATAGCGCATCGGCGATACTTATCCTGATTGCATATATAATTTATGAACCGAATAAACCTATTCATGAAGTGATTTCATTTCTTGAAGAACGAATGATTGGTTTTAAATTCGGTATAGAAGCTTATTCAACGCCATCACACCTTGGAACAAATAGACATAACACCTTGATCATAAGTCAGCTAAGGCAAAAATTTCCTTTGTTTAACCAAGGTAACCATGCCAATGATATTTTAAAGTTTGCCTCCACCACGTGGAAAAACGCGCAAAATCAAGATTTTCCTGTTATGCTTTTTCATTACCGATTTATTGATGAAATCAATCTGCCTGAGCAAAACAAAACACCACAAAAATTAAAAAAAATTGAACGTCATCATTGGGGCGTATTTGTATTTGATATATCACCACTAGGATTAGCGACAACCAGTAGAAAGAAAGAGTTCACAGCACCATATACAGAGCACTGGGAGAGCAGCGATTTAGAGCTACGTAAAAAAGTTCAGATTTACGGTACAGACCGCTTACAACTCGCAAAGATCATGACGCCATCAACCACACTCAAACTAATTGAATTTTATCGACTTCACCAGGGCGACTTAATTTTCCACCCTCATGACCAAATCATGTGCTATTTGGGAGAGCGCGATTTATTTGAAGTCACGCACAAGCTTGAAATCAAAGACATTAAAAATATATCCGCTTTGCGCGGTTACTTAAGAACATTAACCATGCCAAATTATCAACAACTCAAACAGAGCATGCTAAACTTAGTTGCATAATAACGATCATATTAGGTAATGCGTGTGGGCTTATTCATTTTTCTTTCCATCTTTGTTTTGATTATTGTTTGGGGAATATGGGTTCGAAATAATATCGTTAGATATTTGAATGCTTCTCAGCGTGCTTGGTCAGATGTCGCAAATTTTGAACGTCAGAAAATTAAAACATTAGAGCATCTTGAGCAAAATTTATCTCAATACACTGAGTTTGAAAAATCAACATTAGAAAATATCACAGCCTTACGCCAACAAATCCTAAATCTCAATACACAATCAACTGATGTAGCTCAGCTTCAGCATATTGAAGCGCTAAGTCAGTCGTTAATGAAAAGTTTAAATGTGGTTGTTGAGAATTATCCAGATCTCAAAGCTGATCAGCTTTACAACCAAATGATGCATGACATTCAAGAGCAAAATGAAAATGTCAGTGCTGCAATTTCAATATTCAATCGAAATGTCGAAGAGTTTAATAACTTGATTCAAATTTTTCCAAATAACTTAATCAACAGTATCAGCCTCGCAAAGAAACCTATTCGCCCATTTACAGATCATCAAGCTCAACAAAATTTTGATTATCGCCCTAATTTCAAATAAGGATTCCACCTTAAAAAGTGGCAATATCTTAGAGAATCACGTTGTTTATCCATTACGATTTATTCATATTAAGATATGCTAAAAACTGTATAGCTGGGCGAAAAATAAGCAGATATCTTCATTGTTTAGCAAGATCATGAATCTCTTGTAATTTTTCATAAACAAAAATCCAAGTCGTTAAGAATAATGTAATTTTTCTAGCATAAACTGCGCGAATCTAGGAAAATAGAGCGCTTTATCGCTATCAATCAGCGAACTGTTTTTTCGCCTCGATTTGGACAATTTATGAAGTTTGAAAAATTAGGTCAGTCTGGTCGCGCTCGACGCGGACGCTTAACCTTGGAACATGGTGTCGTTGAAACACCGATGTTTATGCCTGTCGGAACTTACGGTACTGTTAAAGGCATGCTCCCACGTGATATTGAAGAAATTAAATCACAGGTCATTTTAGGAAATACCTTTCATTTATATCTACGCCCTGGTCTAGATGTCATTCGTGAGCACGGTGGTCTACATGGTTTTATGAAATGGAATAAACCAATTTTGACTGACTCTGGTGGCTTCCAAGTATTTAGCTTAGGCGCAATGCGTAGTATCAAAGAAGACGGCGTAACATTCCGCTCTCCAATTGATGGCTCTAAAGTCTTTCTTTCTCCTGAAATTTCGATGGATATTCAACATACATTGAATTCAGATATCGTGATGATTTTTGATGAATGTACACCCTATCCAGCGACTCACGAAGAAGCTCAGAAATCTCTACAACTTTCATTGCGTTGGGCAAAGCGTTGTAAGACTCAACATCATGATGTGTTAAAAAACCGCAATGCTCTGTTTGGTATTATTCAAGGCGGCATGTATGAAGACCTCCGCCAAGAATCACTAAATGGATTAAAAGAAATCGGTTTTGATGGTTATGCGATTGGCGGTCTTTCTGTAGGCGAGCCAAAAGAAGAGATGATCAAGGTCCTTGATTATCTTCCAGAGCAAATGCCTGCGGATAAACCACGTTATTTAATGGGTGTTGGCAAACCAGAAGACATCGTTGAAGCTGTTCGTCGTGGTGTAGACATGTTTGATTGTGTAATGCCAACTCGTAACGCACGTAATGGACATTATTTTGTTACGGACGGTTTAGTGCGTATACGAAATGCGAAATACCGCCATGATCAAAGCCCACTTGATCCGCATTGCGATTGTTACACCTGTACCAACTTTACCCGTTCGTATCTATACCATTTAGAAAAATGTGGTGAGATGCTTGCATCAATGCTTGGCACAATCCATAACCTTCGTTATTACTTGCGTTTAGCAGAAATGATGCGTGATGCATTAGATAACGGAACATTTGATGATTTTGTTCACGATTTTTATGCACGCCGTGGGCTTGAAGTACCTCCTTGTCCGCAAGATTAATACATCAGTATTTGCGCTGAGCAAAAAGACAATGTAAATTGCTGAACAAGCCGATTTTTTATCATCTTTTTTGATATTTTTAGTTTAGGAAAATGAAATGAGCCTTTTTATTTCGACTGCACACGCAGCTGGTGAAGCTGCACAACAACCAAGCTTAGTTGCTAACTTATTGATGATTGCAGTATTCATTGCAATTTTCTACTTCTTAATTTGGCGCCCTCAAGCAAAACGTGCGAAAGAACATCGCACTTTGGTTGAGAGCTTAGGCGTTGGCAGCGAAATCGTTTTTGCAGGCGGTTTAATGGGCCGTATTACTAAACTCGAAGGTGATTTCGCTGTGGTTGAATTAAACCGTGGCAACGAAGTTAAAATTCAGCGTGCAAGTGTAATTTCAGTATTACCTGAAGGCACTCTAAATAACCTTTAATTATAAAATAGTCGTGCAGCTGCACGACTTTTTTCATTTTAAGAAGAAAGCGAATGCGTTACCCAGCATGGAAATATTTACTCATTCTAGTTGTACTAGTCGTGAGTACATTATATGCCCTGCCAAGTTTGTATCCTGATGAACCAGCTGTCCAAATTTCTGGTGCAAAAGCTGGTTCTGTCATTGATGACACAGTGATTCAAAAAGCAGAGCAACTATTAAAAAGCAACAATATCCAATCCCACAATAACAGCTTTACTCAAAATGCTGCCCTTCTACGTTTAGACAGTTCTGAAGCCCAATTAAAAGCAAAAGATATCCTACGTGAAGGTCTGGGTGAAAACTATGTTGTTGCATTAAACCTCGCGCCAACAACACCTGAATGGTTACAGAAAATCGGTGCACGACCAATGAAACTTGGTCTTGATTTGCGTGGTGGTGTCCACTTCCTCCTTGAGGTGGATATGGACAAAGCGATTGCGCAGCGCATGGAAACATCGGCTGCTGATTTGCGACGCGAATTCCGTGAGAACAAGATCAAATTCAATAGTCTTTCATTGAATAACAATGCGATCACTGTTCAATTTGCTAACAATGAAGATCGTGCAGCAGCGATGGATCAACTTCGTCGTAACGGCAATAAATATACTCAACAAGCACTTGCAACTGAAAATGGTGCCAGTCTTCGTTTAACCTATACAGATACCACAAAGCAAGAAATTCAGTCGTATGCGTTAGATCAAAACTTAACAACACTTCGTAATCGTATTAATGAACTTGGTGTTGCAGAAGCATTGGTTCAAACCCAAGGTAGCAACCGTATTGTGGTTGAATTACCAGGTGTCCAAGACACAGCTGAAGCAAAACGTATCTTAGGTCGTACAGCAAACTTAGAATTCCGTTTGGTGTCTGATCTAAATGATCAATATATTGATCCTTATTCAGGGAAATATAATGGTCAACCCTTACCTCCAGGGACAGAAGTATTCGCCTATGAATCTTTAGACAGTGGTCGTGAACTTTTACTTAACCGTAATCGTATTCTGACGGGTGAGCGTGTACAAAATGCTTCTTCAGGCTTTGGACAAGATAGTGGTACAGCAGAAGTTAACATTACCCTTGATAATGCAGGTGGTAAGTTAATGTCAGATGCGACTCGTAGCGCTGTTGGTAAGCGTATGGCGGTACTGTTCATTGAGAATAAACAACGTATCAGTTACGTTGAAGATCCTGAAACAGGTGCACAAACTGAAGTACGCACACCATATACTGAATCTGTCGTCATTAATGCAGCAAATATTCAAGCAGTACTGGGTTCACAGTTCCGTATTACTGGTTTAGATTCACCCCAAGAAGCAGCTGAGCTAGCTTTAATGCTTCGTGCAGGTGCGCTCGCTGCGCCAATGTACTTTGTTGAAGAGCGTGTTATCGGTCCAAGCTTAGGTCAAGAAAACATCGATAAGGGTGTACTATCCACTCAAATTGGATTCATCTTGGTCGCAATTTGGATGGTGGTATTCTTCCGCTTATTCGGTGTTATTGCGAACTTCGCTCTAGTATTCAACTTAGCAATGATCTTGACGGTTATGTCTTGGATCGGTGCTTCATTAACGCTGCCAGGTATTGCAGGTATCGTTATTACCATCGGTATGGCGGTGGATGCAAACGTTCTAATTTGCGAGCGAATACGCGAGGAAATCAAATGGGGAGCATCGCCTAAACAGGCGATTGTTGCAGGTTATGATCGAGCTTATAACACCATCTTTGACTCGAACTTAACCACATTCCTTGTTGCATTTATCCTCTTTGCCATTGGTACTGGTCCGATCAAAGGATTTGCCGTGACACTCATGATTGGTATTGTTTGCTCGATGTTTACTGCGATTACAGTAACCCGTGCAATTGTACAGATCATTTACGGTAAAAAACGTAACTTGAAAAAGTTGAGCATTTAGGAGATCTATCATGACTGAAAATACTCAACTCGAATCAAAACAATACGGCCGTCCAGACAACGAACGCGTAATTCCTTTCATGAAGATTGCAAAGCCAGCAGCTTGGCTTTCAATCATCCTGACTATTGCAAGTATCTTCTTTATCGCGACTAAAGGTCTGAATTTAGGATTAGACTTTACTGGCGGTGTTGCAGCTGAACTGAATTATGCCAATCCTGTAAAACCCTCTGAAGTGACGCAAGCATTAAGTGATGCGGGTTTTAATGATGCTGTTGTTCAAACCTTAGGTTCTGAACGAGATTTAATGGTTCGTATGCCCGTACAAGAAGATATTGAAGCGGAAGATCTAACCAAATCAATTACCACCGCAGTTCAATTAGACAATAATACCGTGACTGTACCTAAGGTAGATGTTGTTGGTGGTCAAGTCGGAAACGAACTTTACATTAAATCAGCAGGTGCTGTGGCTTTGGCTCTGATTATCATGCTGATTTATGTGACGATTCGCTTCGAATTCAAGTTGGCAATGGGTGCAGTTCTATCGCTATTTCACGATATTATCGTGACTCTTGGTATTTTTGCATTGATGCAGTGGCCATTTGACCTAACCGTTTTAGCTGCTCTTCTAGCGATTATTGGTTTCTCATTAAACGATAATATTGTTGTCTCGGATCGTATTCGTGAGAACTTCCGTAAAATTCGTGGGGCAGAACCTCTTGAGATCATCAATATTGCATTGACTGAAACCTTACGTCGTACCATCCACACTTCGATGACGCTATTGCTTGTGGTCGTTGCTATGATGATCATGGGCGGCGATGGTTTGAAATGGTTCTCGATTGCAATGTTTGTCGGTGTTTTTGTCGGAACATATTCTTCGATTTATATCGGTACTGCATTTGCATTGTGGCGTGGTCTGAACCGCCAAGACTTTATTGTTCAAGTAAAACCTGAATTTGAAGAGGAAGAAGAAATTCCTCAATAAACATTCAATACAAAAAGCCCATCAAATGATGGGCTTTTTTAATGTTGAGTGATTTGAATTTGAGGAATTGCAAAACCACGGCAAGAGTATTCACTTCGCCATGCGACTGTCAGCATACAATCCATGATTTCAAAATTCTGATAAGCAAATACCCCTAAGACTGGATGCTCACAAACCCCACCCATGTGTGTGGTATGGGCATTGGTATTCAACTCATTTAAGCTCATACGGATTCCCATCCCATGTGCCTTCAAAATTGCTTCCTTAATGGTCCAGACTTTAAACCAATAGCGAGAATCAAAATCCAATTCTGCCCATATCGCATATTCCAGTGGATGAAATGCATGTTTGGCTAAAGCTTCGAATCGAATTGATCGATTCAGCTCCTCAATATCCACACCCAAATCTCGAATATGATGTGATGTAACTAAAGCATAATAATGTTGACTATGACTATGGTTAAACTCAAAGTTTGAGATTTTTTTCAAAAAAGGTTTTCCATCTTTCGTTTGGTCAATATCCTCATTTTTTATTGTTCTGTTTAATTTACTTCCTAGTAAGCTGTTGCGATATTGGTAAATCATTTTTTTTCTAAGACTAATTTCTTCTGTGCGTGTGAGATTTTCAGGAACTTGAAAAAAAGAAGAAATTTTTGAAATATCAATTTGAATATGACGGGTCATAATAACGTTCTCAGTGATTCCATTTATCTTAATTTATTCGCATGATAAAAAAAGCCCAAACTTCACATTTGGGCTTTCTGGACTAAATTTACAATTGATTAACCGCGTTTGAACTTCTTCTCGGCTTTCTTAAACTTCTGTACATAACGACGTTTACGTGCCGCAGTACGCTCGTCAATTTGAGATTTACGACCTTCAAATGGGTTCTCTGAAGTTTTAAATTCAATTTTTACAGGTGTACCCTCTAGTTTATACACTTTACGGAACACGTTTTCCAAGTAACGACGATAGTCAGCTGGGGTTTTATCAACTTTATTACCGTGAATCACAATCGTAGGCGGGTTTTGACCACCGATATGCGCATAACGCATTTTAATTGCACGGCCTTGAACTTTAGGTGGATGATGCGCGTCTGTTGCATCTTTTAAGATCTCAGTGATTTTCGCTGGAGATACTTTCAAACGTGAAGATTCATATGCACGGTGGATTGAAGGATAAAGCTCACCCACACCTGTACCATGCAAAGCAGAAATTAAATGGATTTTTGCCCATGGAATAAAGTCAAAACGACGCTCAACATCCAATTTACATTGTTTGCGATCATATTCTGACATATTGTCCCATTTATTGATCGCAATCACCATCGCACGACCAGCTTCAATCGCATATCCAATCAAATGCAAGTCTTGCTCAACAATACCTTCACGCGCATCAACAACAACAACGACAACGTTGGCATCTTTCATTGCTTGTAAAGTCTTTACGATTGAGAATTTCTCAATCATTTCATCCACTTTACCTTTACGACGAACACCGGCAGTGTCAATGAGCGTATATTTTCGACCATCACGCTCAAATGGGATGTAAATTGAGTCACGTGTAGTACCAGGCTGGTCAAAAGCAACGACACGTTCTTCACCTAACAGGCGATTAACTAATGTTGACTTACCTACGTTCGGACGACCGATAATCGCTAGACGAAGCCCAGTATCTTCATCACGCTGTTCACTTAGGTCATCTTCTGGCACATCTTCAAGCACTTCTTCGAGCATTTGTTGAACACCACGCCCATGGCTTGCAGCCACTTGCATCGGTTCACCCATACCCAACTTAAAAAACTCAACCAATGCTGCCTCTGCATGGACACCATCGACTTTGTTGGCAACTAAAAATACTTTTTTACCGAGTGTACGTAACTCACGCGCAATCTGTTCATCAGAAGCTAGAAGACCTGCACGCGCATCGACAACAAAGATAATCATATCTGCTTCATGAATCGCAGTTTTAGACTGCTCTGCCATGTAAGAGTCGATCCCACCTTCGTTTTCACCGATACCGCCAGTATCTACAACGATAAATGATTTATTTTGATAAACTGCATCACCATATTTACGGTCACGAGTAAGACCGGCAAAGTCTGCAACAAGCGCGTCACGACTTTTGGTAATCTGGTTAAACAGCGTTGATTTTCCGACGTTCGGACGACCAATGAGCGCAATAACGGGTTTCATAGATTAACCTTTAACAAGATCAGCCAACTCAATTGGCCTGAGCATCAGAAACTGTGGAAGAAGTTAGACGAATCATCTACTTAAAAATAAAAATGTCGGGGTCTGAAAATTCAACACCCCGAACTTAAAATATGTATTCAGCGACTAGTTTACCATAAGCAGAGAAAAAATTAACGATTCTGCCAAATTGTAAGTGTGCCTGTACGTGTCACTGAGTAAAGCTGATTGTTCACTACACGCAACGAACGTACTTCACCACGCGTTTTTTCGCGACCAACAAGTTGACCATTTTTAGGATCTACAAGGTGGAGTACCCCCTCATAATCACCTACCACTAAATACTGACCCAACATTACGGGGTTGCTTAATTGACGGTTAAGCAATTGATCATTAGTCCATAACGGCTGACCCGTCACCAGATCAAACGATACAATTTTACCATCTGTTTGCGTGACGAAGACTTGGCGACCTGCAACTTCAGCACGGTTAATACTGCTTGCATCTTCACTCCAAATCACACGTTGCGAAACTAGATCTAGTACAGTGACTTGGCCTTGATAGCTAGTGGTTACAACCAATTGTCCTGCAACGATTGGATCTGCATCCACATCAACTAAACGCTGTATATCAGAACGACCATCGCTGACTGCCACACGTCTTTGCATACGCAAAGTTCCAGTGAGACTATCAATTGCGTACACGTATGCATTTGACGAGGCCACTAACACTGTTCGTGGGTCTAAGCGCACAGGTGAAGCTTGACCGCGTAAGCTCAATTGTTCGTTTGGCATACGATAAGTCCACACTTGTTGACCTGTTTTTTCATCCAGACCAAACACCGTACCGTCATTTGCAACAACGATCACTCGACCAGTCTGAATAAGCGCCGCACTCAAAATTGCACCACTTAATTGCGCAGTCCAACGGATATCACCCGTTTTTTGATCGAGAGCAAACAGTTGACCTTTCTTGTTGCCGACGATCACTAACCCATTGGCCGCTTCAACACCTGAACTTAAACCAAGCTTGGTAACTTGTTTTTCCCAGACACGCTGCTTACCTTGATATGCAGAAACCTGTCCCTTAGGATCTAAAAAGTATAAAACACCTTGATCATTCGCCATTCTCAAACGCAATGGATCAGCAGTATCCGTCGCTGAAACATTATGTGAAAAAATAGGTGCTAAGCTCACCGATTGCTGAATTTTAGGCAACGGATTAGGTTTCACCTTTTCTTCTTTCACCGTATTGCTTGTACACGCCATTAGTGCACACGACAATGTCGCTAGAACAAAAGAAATTTTATACTTTCTATCCATTAAGACTCATCCGTTTGTATATCTAAAATTGGGCGCTCAATTTCAGGATCATCTACTAATATGCCAACACTTTCGAGTTTAATTTGTAAGATTTGGCGTTCTTGTTTAGTTGCAATTAAGTTATCCCACGCGCTCTGATAAGCTTTTTTCGCATTTTCAATATCATTCTTAGCAATATAAATATCGCCACGTGCTTCATCTACAGTTGTTTTGAAAGCGGGCAAATTTAACCCAGACAATGTTTTTAAAGCTTCATCATATTTTTTTTGTGCCAGTTGAGCATCTGCTAAACGAAGCTTAATGATGTGTTGTAAACCTTCATCTTTGATTTGAGCATTTTCAATTTTTTTCAATTCACGTTCAGCTTTGGCATAATTCTCTTGGTCATAAGCCAATTTTGCCATTACAAATTGCGTTTGAACCGCATGAATCGAATCAGGATTTTCTTTTACAATTTTTTCAGCAGTTCCATCCAAAGCAGTCGCTACTTTAGGATCAGTTGTTGCAGCTTTCGCTTCATCAACCAAGAGCTGTACTTTAGCAGTCTGTATTTGATCTTCTGCTGCGTTTTTCTTTTTCCAATATTCCCATCCGAAAAAGGCGATCAGGGCAAGAAGAATCAGCATAATCAACGCCGATCCATATTTCTTAAAAAACGACTTCGCTGTATGCAGTTGTTCTTCGTCAGTCATTGCGCTCATATGATCGCCCTTTCCTTATGTTCTTAAATTTATTTTGAAGATAGTTTATCAATGATGAACGGCACAATGTCATTGACAGCTACTTGTGTCTGCTCTGCTGTAGCCAACGCTTTGACTGAAAGTTGTTGCGCCTCAGCTTCACGCTCACCAAAGATTAAGGCATAAATTGCACCAGACTGATCCGCTTTTTTCATTTGACTTTTCATCGAGCCTTGAGAGCCAACTTTCAGACGCACTGAACTGCTTGCAGCTTCAAATTGATCTCGGATTTGTTCAGCTAGAACTAAAGCTTTGCCTTGCGTCGCAGGATCTGCAAGTAAAAATACTTCACAATCACGTACTGGTGTATTGTCTTCTACTTGTTCTAAAAGAAGCAATAAACGCTCAATACCCATTGCAAAACCAACCGCAGGAACCGATTGATCTGGTTTACCTTTTAACTGACCCACTAAACCATCATAACGACCACCAGCACAAACCGTACCCTGTGAACCGAGATGTGTCGTCGTCCATTCAAATACAGTTTTATTATAGTAATCCAAGCCACGAACCAACTTTTGGTTAATGACAAATGAAATACCTGCATCAGTTAGATATTGCTGTAATTGTTGGAAATGTGCCAGCGTCTCCTCACCCATAAAGTCATGAAGTTTAGGCGCATTTTCTAAAATGCTTTGAGTTTTTGCATCTTTAGAGTCCAAAATACGCAGTGGATTCGTCGTTAAACGACGCTGCGAATCTTCATCTAAATCTGACTTATGTGATTCTAAAAACTCAACCAAGGCTGCACGATAAGCTGCACGCTCATCTGACTCACCTAAAGTATTAAGCTCTAATTGAACTTTGTCCGCAACACCCATCCGTTTCCACAGACGCGCAGTCATCAAAATCAGTTCAGCATCTTGATCAGGAGTTGCAACACCAAACGTTTCCACACCAAATTGATGGAATTGACGGTAACGACCTTTTTGCGGTTTTTCATAACGGAACATCGGTCCAATATACCAAACACGCGGTGTCGCACCACGAAGCAAATTATGTTCGAGCATAGCACGTACACAACCCGCAGTACCTTCAGGACGTAAAGTCAAAGACTCAGGAGGATTACCTTTATCTAAAAACGTATACATCTCTTTTTCAACGATATCCGTTGCATCACCAATAGAACGCTTGAACAAGTTTGTCTGTTCAACCATCGGCAAACGAATTTGTTGATAGCCATAGACATCCATCAAACCAGACAGATGCTGTTCAAGACGTCTCCAAGCTGGGGTTTGCGTTGGGAGAATGTCATTAAAACCTTTGATTGCGACGATTGAACTCATGATCTACTCAGAAAAACCTGTGCGAATAATCTCTTTTGATTTAGCTTTTTCAAGCTCGTTAACACGTTGACGAACCATATTTTCGATTTCGTCAACCAATTGATTTGTGTCAATTAAATGACTCTTTTCACCATTACGATACACCAGTGAACGTGGACTTGCGCCCACTACACCAATATCAGCTTCTTTAGCTTCACCAGGACCGTTGACTTTACACCCGATGACAGAAACATCCATTGGAGTACGTACATCTTCCAAACGCTCTTCAAGCATTTGCATCACTTTGATGACATTAAATTCTTGACGTGAACAACTTGGGCAAGCAATAAAGTTAATACCATTTGAACGTAAGCCCAAAGATTTAAGAATATCAAAACCAATTTTGATTTCTTCCTCAGGTTCCGCTGCTAATGAAATTCGCATGGTGTCGCCAATGCCTTCCATTAACAATCCGCCCAGTGCAATTGCCGACTTCACCGAACCAGTACGGTAAATTCCAGCTTCAGTCACCCCTAAATGTAAAGGATTGTCAATTTGTTGTGACAACAAACGATAAGCATCCATCGTCAAAAAGACATTCGATGCTTTCACTGACACTTTAAACTCTTGGAAATCCAAACGATCTAAAATATCAATATGACGCATTGCTGACTCAAGCAAAGCTTGACCTGTTGGCTCACCATATTTCTTTTGAATATCTTTTTCGAGAGAGCCTGCATTGACTCCAATTCGCATTGAAATATCGTTGTGACGAGCCGCAGCAACCACTTCACGAATCTTTGCTTCTGAACCGATATTCCCTGGGTTAATACGCAGACAATCTGCACCCAAATCTGCAACAGCTAAAGCAATTTTATAGTCAAAATGGATATCGGCAACGAGTGGAACTTGCACTTGTTTACGGATTTCTCCAAAAGCAGTAGCGGCTTCCATACTCGGTACAGACACACGCATAATATCCGCACCAGCATCCACACAACGTTGAATTTGTGCAACTGTTGCAGCTACATCACAAGTTTCAGTATTGGTCATGCTTTGAATACTGATTGGCGCATCGCCACCCACATACACAGAACCTACGCGAATTTTACGCGTTGGTTTGCGTCGAATCGGATTCTCGATCATCGTTTTACCTTTAATCCATTAACGTGATAAACGGAATTCAGCTTTTCCGTTTACGGTATATGGTGACAATGAAATATTTTCATTATTTAAACTCAATGAAACGGCTTGAGCATCATCTAATCGAATTTGGAATGGAGACTGTCCATTCAAACTAATCGCAGTTGATTGGCGTCCAGTTGCTAAAACTTTACCCGTACTGTCCACAATGTGTACTGATGTAGGGCGGCTAAAACTGAGATTCATCGTATCGCCTGATACTGCTTCAGTCGTGCCTGTACCATTGTTTAAGGTCAGAATTTGGACATTGTTGGATTGATTCGTATCAGAGTTTGACGAATCGCCTTTAGCAGCCCATTTTTGGATTGCGGAGATTAATAGCCAAGCCACGCCCAAAATAATTAACGCAATCACGATGCGTTTAATCCACTTGCGATTACGTACGCTTTTCGAGCCAGGAAGTTTCCCCATAATTTTAATTGGAGAATTGTTCAAAGCATGATTTGGCAGTAAACCTGTATCATTTTGATAGATTTCATCAAAACGTTGAATCAAAGCAGAGGCATCAACTTTGAGATACTTCGCATACGAACGATAATATCCCTTAATGAAAGTCGCTTCTGGCAACGATTTGTATTCGTCTTGCTCTAACGCTTCAAGCGTTTTTACTGGCATTTTCAAATCACCAGCAACTTTGACCAGATCACGTTGTTGAGAAATACGGATTTGACGCAAATACTCGCCAGGGCGTTGAATATTTCCTAAAGCATTAGGTGCTACGTTTGAACCAGTAGGTTGCTGTGAATTAGGATTTACTTCCATACGGCCTCAGTATTGAACTGTAATTGCAAATAACGTTGAAATTCTTGACTATTTGGAAATAAAGTACGCAACTGATTCACCAGCACATACATTCCCGTTCTATCACCATTGGCACGTGCGATACGTAAACCAATCCAGAGTGCTCGCGCACCTTGATTTTGCTGGCCAACTTTGAGTACAAATTGCTCATATAGCTGACGCGCGGCAATATTATTCTTTTGCAGATAAAATATCTCTGCTAACTCTATCATTGAAACAGTCGAGTCACGATTGACTAGCAGTGCTTGTTTGAACGTTTTTTCAGCATTCGGTATATCCCCTAGAATGAGATAAATCCGCCCAAGGTTTTCTAATGCACGATGACGTTGGTCATATCCAAGCGTTGCGCCTGCAATTGAAAGCTGTTTAACAGCATCATTATATCGCTTCACTTGATACAAATACGTACCATAGTTGTTACGTGCTTGCGCATTTTTAGGATCAATTGAAATAGCACGAGAAAAATAATGATCTGCACGTTGCATGTTGATGTCACTTCCTTCTTGCTGAAGCAACACCCCCATCATCATATTTGCAGTTGAATCGCGCGAATTAACCTCTAATGCCTGATCAAGCACACGTTTGGCAGCATCTAAATTCCCATTCCGAATATATTCAGCCGCCATTTGGGTACGAACTTTCACTGATTTCTCAGGATCCTTTTTGCTCGTATCGCCACTGGTAGTTTGGCATCCAAAGAAAAGCAATCCAGATAAAGCGACTGTCATCGTCATGACTATTTTTTTATACATCGGCTTGCTCAAATGATGCCTCCCTCTTTTTAATCATTCACATCTAAATGATACAACTAGCCTTGTGAACGCATAATTTCATTACGTTCTAGCACTTTTTTCTTCCATTGTTCTGCACGACGAGTACGGTCAGCCACTTGACCAACCAATTGACCACAAGCTGCGTCAATATCATCCCCACGTGTCTGACGAATCGTACACACAAAACCAGCATCAGACAAAGTTTTTTGGAAAGAAATGATGCGATTTCGGCTCGAACGCCCGTATGGTGCATGTGGGAATGGATTAAATGGAATCAAGTTAATTTTACTTGGTAAATTTTTTAACAACTTAATCATCTGCTGTGCATGTTCAGGATGATCGTTGACCCCGTCTAACATGACATATTCAATTGTGACATGCTTACGTGCACTTTCATTACCATCTTTAGTGATGTAACGCTGACACGCTGCAATGAGTTGCTCTAAGGGATATTTTTTATTAATTGGTACTAATTCGTTACGTAACTCATCATTGGTTGCATGCAATGAAATTGCAAGCGCAACATCGATGTCTTGAGCCAATTGATCTATCTTCGGCACAACCCCTGACGTTGACAATGTGACACGGCGTTTAGACATTCCATAGGCGAAATCATCAAGCATGATACGCATTGAATTAAGCACAGCGTCATAGTTCAATAATGGTTCGCCCATACCCATCATTACCACGTTGGTCACAGAGCGCTCACGCTCAGCAACTGGCACATCTTCCATATAGGAATAGTTCGCCATCCACAACTGACCAATAATTTCAGCCTGTGTTAAATCGCGTTGGAAACCTTGTTTTCCTGTTGAACAGAACGAACAGTCCAAAGCACAACCGACTTGTGATGAAATACATAACGTTTTACGCGAACCCGTTTTATCCTCAGCAGGAATCAGTACTGTTTCAACCAAAGAACCCGCACCATCACCTACACGGAATACCCACTTACGTGTTCCATCTTTAGAATAGTTTTTATGCACGACTTCTGGTGCTTTAATTTCACAAATCTTTTCAAGTTTTTCACGTAATTTCCCTGAAATATTAGTCATTTCAGCAAAATCAGTAACGAAGAACTGATGAATCCATTTCATCACCTGACCCGCACGGAACTTTTTCTCCCCCATATCCTCAAAGAATTTTTCCATTTGCGGACGTGACAGGCCAAGTAAATTCACTTTCTGTACAGTATCAGCCTGCTGTACTTGAACAGTAGTGGGCTGTTGTTCATCTAAATTGACGGATGAAGCGACAACTTCAGAATTCATGAGTATTACCTAAACCATAATGTGGGATAAAAGAACATGCTCAATTTTCAAGCAATAAAATCTTTCAGAAATAAAAAAACCAGATAAGCAGTATAGCACTTATCTGGTTTGAATACTGCGAATTAACGAGTACGTGGAGCGATCTCAGTTTGAGCGAAGAAGTAGTTAACTTCACGATCAGCAGATGCTACAGAGTCAGAACCGTGAGCAGCATTTTCGTCGATGCTTACAGCGAAGTCAGCGCGGATTGTACCTGGAGCAGCTTCTTTAGGGTTAGTAGCGCCAAGGATGTCACGGTGAGCAAGAACTGCGTTTTCACCTTCAAGAACTGATACAACAACTGGACCAGAAGTCATGAACGCAACGAGGTCAGCAAAGAAACCACGTTCTTTGTGCTCAGCATAGAAGCCTTCAGCTTCAGCTTGAGTTAAATGTTTCATTTTAGTCGCAACGATTTTAAGACCAGCTTTTTCGAAACGAGCAAAAATGTCACCGATGTGGTTTTTAGCAACTGCATCTGGTTTAACGATAGATAAAGTACGTTCAATAGCCATGATTGGCTCCTTTAGTCAAATTGACATGAAAATTTTGGCGCATTATACCGAATAATGCGCGATTATCTGCTTTTCGCGTGTAAAAAAATGGTTTTTTTCGATCGATGAATTATCGAGCTTCGTCAATCCAAGCCATTTGAATTGCTTCTAACAATCCTTCTGTTGATTTGTTTGGATCATCTTCGAACTCTGGAAGCGCACAAACCCATGCATGAAGATCAGTAAAACGGATCCATTGTGGATCTACATCTGGATGGGCTTCATACAGTTCAATTGCGATATCAAGGGTGTCTGTCCAACGTAAACCCATACTTATTCCTAAATCATCTTTGGTGAATTCATGGCTTAATTTTAGCAAAAAGCAAATCAAGACGTACAATTATATTGCTTTTGTACGCCTTATCATGCAATCAACTTACCCTCACAATATGATATTCAATGCTGGAGCAGCTAAGATAATACCACTCGCAACCGTCGCCCCAATTAAGGCTCCAACTAAAACATCAGTTGGGTAATGCAATCCCAATACCATGCGCGACAACGCAACCAAAATGGTAAATGGCATCATCATCACCAGCAAGACAGGCTCTACATAACCCAATACGATTGTTGCCATTACTGCATGCAATGTATGACCAGAAGGAAAACTAAAATGATCTAGTGGTCTTTCGCCAATATGAATAACTTGGTGAACTTGGTATGGTCGTGGACGTACTGTTTTTGTTTTTAAAATTTTATAAATCAGCGTACCTAACGAAGCAGCAACAACAATATATAAAATTTGAATAGTGTATTGCGGTCCTTGCAGTAGCCACACCAACGCCACCATCATGTACCAAAAAACTCCATCTCCGAGCCGACTAATAATTTTAAATATGAGTGCAATACTTTGTGTATGCGATAGATTATTGAAATAGAGACATCCTCTTAGATCAAGATCGAGTATTTTTATTTTGGTATTTTTAAAATTCATTTCACTCTACTCCTATCGTTCAAGCCATGAGCGTTTTCTGCTGCACGACACGATAAAATGCATGTTCGAGTTGTTGAACTGGATGTTGCCATCCGACTTGTTGTACTTTTTTCATTGCTTGCATCCCCATTGCATGCAAGCGTTTGTTCTGGGGCAGATTAATAATATATTGAACCAAGGTTGCAGGCTCACCCAAAGGTGCTAACCATGCTGTTTCCGCATCTAAATACTGCTTAGCACAAGCATAATCATAAGCAACGACAGGCAATGCACTCGCCATCGCTTCAAGCACGACATTGCCAAAAGTCTCTACTTGACTGGCAAAAACAAATACATCTGCGCTTGCAAATGATTCAGCAAGATTTGTACCACTTAAGCTTCCAGTAAAGATGATATCGGTATGTTTGCTTTGACGAACCAAACGCGAATAATCGGGCCCATCCCCCACGATGACCAACTTAAATCTGCGCGTTGTTTGTGTTTTAAGTTTTAAATAGGCATCAATTAACACCTGAATTTCTTTTTCAGGTGAAACACGACCAACATAAAGCAGGACAGTTGTATTCTCACAAGCATCCCATTGTCGTCTGAGTTGCACACTTCGAAAAGTAGGTGAAAACTTTTCAACATCCACCCCAGTCTTAATCACTTCAACTTGACATGTAACACCAAAGTTACGTATCGCATCAGCCGAGTCCTGACTTGGTACACAGGTCAATTGCGTATTGTTATGAAACCATTTGAGATAGTGCTGAATCGGCTTGACCATAAATGCAAGATCATAAAAACGACTAAAGTCATGAAAAGCAGAATGAAAACCACTACTCACAGGAATCTTTTTGTTTTTTGAGAGCTGAAGTACCGCTAAACCTAATGGTCCTTCCGTCACGATATGCACCAAATCTGGTTGAAATTCATCAAAAGCTTTAGCCACTTTGCCATACTGTGGCCAGCCAAATTGCATATGGGCATACTTCGGAATGGTTTGACCATTCACCAAACACTCACGATTCGGTGAAAATTCCGAACATATTTGTTTTTGTGAAGGTCGCACCAATAGAATTTTGTGACCAAGTTTCTGTAGACCTTTGCAAATCTGTAGTAAAGACAATGAAACACCATTCAGTTCTGGCGGCCATGTCTCCGTAACGACAGCTATTTTTAATCTAGATCGCCCCAATTGCTCAAGCACCGATACATCACGATCGGAGTTTTGATTTTTAAATTTTAGCCTCTGGTGATCATATTGCGTTGTCGATCTAGGCAATACAGTGTCCATGATTCCCATCATCACACCTCTTTTGTATTTTTTTCATACTTTTACTTTAGAGATGGATCATTTCATTATGATGATGATTTCATTAAATACTTGTCATAATTAGAATAGATGACTGATTCACCGACCACCCTCAAACACGCGACAAGAATCTACAAATTCAAGATAACTTAGTGAAATAAAGTACGATGCACAGCAAAAAATAACGCTTGCTCAAAATCAATAACAGGTTTCAACCATCCTGTTGCAGCAACTGCAAGATGCGCTTTCTCACCCATTATTTTTAAATCGGGTTGATTCAATGTTGCTGTCATTGCTCGTTCGAACATATCTAGATCACCGAGAGGGATCAGCCATCCCGTTTCATTGTGCACAACATGCAGTTTGGCACATGCATAATCATAAGCCACCACAGGCAAGCCACTTGCCAATGCTTCAAGCGCGACATTTCCAAAGGTTTCAACTTGACTTGGAAAAATAAACACATCTGCACTGGCATATGCACATGCCAAATCATCACCAGTCAAACTTCCCATAAAAATAATATCAGGGTGATGATTCGCAAGGTCTTCAAGCCTTACTCGATCTGGCCCATCTCCGATAATTACCAATTTAGTATAATGATCAACTTCACCTTTCTTTTTCAAAAAAGTCCGAATAATCTGGTCTACTTCTTTTTCAGGTGACAACCGACCAACGGAAATCAGAACTCGTGTATGCTCATTTGCATTCCATTGCTCTCTGAGCAACTCCGATCTTTTATTCGGATTAAATAATTGGGTATCAACACCTCTCCCCACCACCCTTAACTCACCGCTTACTCCCATTTGTTTTAAAGCATGCTGTGTATCTAAACTTGGCACACAAGTCACGTCTGTCTTATTGTGAAACCATGTTAAATATTTTGAGATAGGTTTAACGAGAAAAGGAAACTCAAAGTATCGACTAAACTCTTGAAAGGCAGAGTGAAAACCACTTGAAACAGGAATATTCTGAGATTTAGCTACCATTAGACTCGCAAATCCCAATGGTCCCTCTGTCACAATATGCACAACATCTGGCTTAAATACCTCAACCGCTTTTGAGATTTTAGAAAACTGTGGCCAACCGAACTGTAAGGTGGGATATTTCGGAATCGCTTGAGCATGCACCCAACACTCTGCATCAGGTTTAAACCGTTTAGATTTCACTTTGGGTTGGGGACGTATCAACAAAATTTGATGACCTCGCTTCTGCAAACCCAGACATAAATTCATCAGTGAGTTTGCAACACCATTAATCTCTGGTGACCATGTCTCAGTCACAATGGCAATTTTTAATTGAGGATGTCGTTTATGCTGATCAGCATCAGGAAGAAGAATAAAATCCTCAAATGACGTATTTTTTTTGATATCCAATAATTCAAAGAGTTTTTTTTGTTTTATGACTTGCATGTTTAGGAGTGCCATCATCACACCTTTTATTAATGTTATCCCTAAAATTTAAAAGAACATAATTTCAATATGATGATGGTTTCATGACAGCCTTGTCATAAGGCTCATTCAGATTTTCACATTTTTAAGGCTCTTGCTCTTGCACACGATCTACATCGCTGCCTAGCTCATTCTCTTGCTCTTGACCAAAGTTAACTGGTGGTTCTTCAATCCGTTTTTCCAAGTTTTCTCCTTGAAGTGCTACAGAGGATTCTAATGATGTCCGATCTGCTAATTGTTTAGTTTCTTGTTCAGCATTTACTGAAACTGGTTTCAAAATGACTTCAACAATTGTATAAACCTGTCCATTAGAAAAATCGATGTGCTGTTTATCACCATGTAATAGTGGAAATCCAACGATTTGCTCATAATGCTCTGCACGGTTAAATTTTTGTTGAACAGAATCATAAATCCAGTAAATAAAACGACGATCTTGAAGCGTTTTATCCTCTGACAGATCAGAGAGCACTACATCATAGTAACCATCAAAATTCACACCCATATAACCAATACTATTGGGAAACGCTTGAAAGCCTTCAAGTATTTGCAATCTTTTTTGATTGACTTTGTCAAACACCTCGATACGTGTCATTAATCGTTTGAAAGGATGGTCAGCTTTAGATATGCCATAGAAATTAAAACTCACATCAGACGTATTTTTTACTTTAAAAGCAGGCTCGAATTTCTTTGTTCGAATCACACCTGCATGATTGACCAATGTAGATTTAAATACATTCGTTTTATAGTTAAGCTGTCCTTTCAACTCTTGAATTGCATTTGAATCATCACTCGGTTGTTCTGCTTTAAAAAAACTTGATCGCCTTTTTGCTCCCCTTTAAATTGGATAGTGACGTTGTCTTTGAGGGAAGTAAGCGTTGCATTGATATGCGAACATTATCTAAGACAAGCTCAGCATCACTATTTGGCGTTTTTTGCTCAATATCAGTTGTTTGTTGCGCCCATCCACAGATTGGCAAGATCGCCAATAAGTAACATACAAACGTTAATTTCATTCCCAACCTCAATCCTTGAGTTATTAAGTGTTCTTGTTAGATACTGATTATTCTGTTTAGCTAAGCCTCTGTCGACTGCAACTTAATCTACCTGTCATTGAGTTACTTTTTAATGACTATTTTTATCATGCCTGTCGTCTTTTTTTTCAATGCATTACGAAAAGGCAAGTCTCAGAATTCAAAGTTTCTAAAATAGTGGTAACCTATTATCAATAATCCAAGGTATGAACGAGTACAAAACACTGTTTTTTTTACGAAGTGCAAGGAAGCAGTGCCATACTTTGAATAAAATACAAGAAATGAAAAACACTGCCTTACCTTGAGGCACACAATTTTAATTAATAATCTGATCCATTTTTTAAGACAAAAAAAGCCCACTCATTTTGAGTGGGCTTTCGCATTCAAATCAGATGATTCGAGAACTTAGTTCTTTTCTTTATCAACGATTTTGTTTGCTTGAATCCAAGGCATCATCGCACGCAATTTAGCACCAGTTACTTCGATACCGTGAGCAGCATTTTGACGACGACGAGCAGTCATAGATGGGTAGTTTAACGCACCTTCTTGGATGAACATCTTCGCATATTCACCAGATTGAATACGTTTAAGCGCATTGCGCATCGCTTCACGAGACTGTTCGTTGATTACTTCAACACCAGTAACGTATTCACCGTACTCAGCATTGTTAGATACAGAGTAGTTCATGTCCGCGATACCGCCTTCGAACATTAAGTCAACGATCAATTTAAGTTCGTGTAGACATTCGAAGTAAGCCATTTCTGGTGCGTAACCCGCTTCAACAAGAGTTTCGAAGCCCATTTTAACCAATTCAACAGCACCACCACAAAGAACTGCTTGCTCACCGAAAAGGTCAGTTTCAGTTTCTTCACGGAATGAAGTTTCGATAATACCTGTACGACCGCCACCAACACCTGAAGCGTAAGAAAGCGCAAGATTACGTGCATTACCAGAAGCATCTTGGTGAATCGCGATAAGATCAGGAACACCTGAACCACGTTGATATTCAGAACGTACAGTGTGACCAGGTGCTTTTGGAGCAACCATGATTACGTCTAAGTCAGCACGTGGAACAACTTGGTTATAAAGAACAGAGAAACCATGAGCAAATGCAAGAGTAGCACCTTGCTTGATGTTTGGCTCAATTACATCACGGTAAAGTTGAGCTTGGAATTCATCTGGAGTCAAGATCATTACTACGTCAGCTTGAGCTACAGCAGCAGGAACTTCAGCAACTTTAAGACCAGAATTTTCAGCTTTTTTCCAAGAAGCAGAACCAGCACGTAAACCAACAGTTACGTCAACGCCAGAATCTTTAAGGTTAAGCGCGTGAGCGTGACCTTGTGAACCGTAACCAATGATTGCTACTTTCTTAGATTGGATGATAGATAAGTCGCAGTCTTTATCATAAAAAATTTGCATTGCTGTCTCCGCTAAAATGCTTTGGCTTCCGTTTGATTAGCGAATGTTAATGTGGTTCGCCAACCCCCTCCTCTCGGAGGAGGGAAGAATTTGTTAATAAAAAATTAGATTGTTAAAACTTTTTCGCCACGTGCGATACCAGACACACCTGAACGTACAACTTCAAGAATGGTATTCTCTGCCAAAGCATCAATAAAACCATCAATTTTCTCAGTTGTACCCGCGATTTGAATCGTGTAAGTCGTTGGTGTTACATCCACGATTTGTCCGCGGAAGATATCTGCTGTGCGTTTAATTTCAGCACGCGCAGAACCCAAAGCTTTTACTTTGATTAACATCAATTCACGTTCAATGTGTGAACCTTCAGAAAGGTCAACCACTTTAACCACTTCAACAAGTTTGTTGAGTTGTTTTGTGATTTGCTCAATCTTGTGATCATCACCATAAGTCGTCAATGTCAAACGAGACATTGTTGGGTCTTCTGTTGGCGCAACGTTCAAAGTTTCAATGTTATAACCACGTTGTGAGAACAAACCCACTAAACGTGAAAGCGCGCCAGATTCGTTCTCAATGAGAACAGAGATGATATGTCTCATGCTGTGCGCTCCCCTTTAGATAACCACATATCTGTCATAGATTGACCCGCGATTAACATCGGATAAACATGCTCAGTACGGTCAACCATCACGTTGATGAATACACATTTATCATTAATCGCCATTGCTTCTGCAAGCTTCGATTCAAGCTCATCCGCATGATCAATTTGAATACCTACATGTCCGTAAGCTTCCATCAACTTCGCAAAGTCAGGCAATGACTCAACATATGAACTTGAGTGACGACCTTCATAATTCATATCTTGCCATTGCTTCACCATACCTAAAGCACGGTTGTTTAAGCACAAGATTTTAACATTTAGGCCATATTGCTTACATGTTGAGAGCTCTTGGATACACATCTGAATGGATGCTTCACCTGTAATACAAACAACTTGTTGGTCAGGGAATGCAAGCTTAGCCGCCATCGCATATGGAAGACCAACACCCATCGTGCCTAAGCCACCTGAGTTAATCCATTGACGTGGACGTGTGTATTTGTAATACAACGCACCAAACATCTGATGTTGACCAACGTCAGAAGTGATGATTGCTTGGCTGTTCGTTACTTTATCTAAAGCTTGAACAACTTGTTGAGGTTTCATCGTACCGTCAGTTGGTTTTTCATATTTCAAACCATGAACCTGACGCCACTCATTGATTTGTTTCCACCAATCCGCAATAGCTTCAGGGTTCGGCTTAGAAATATTCAGCTGTTTTAATTGCGCTAACATTTCTTGAAGAACTGGCTCTACCGCACCCACGATTGGGATATGCGCCATGATTGTTTTTGAAATCGTAGCAGGATCGATATCAATGTGAATCACTTTCGCATTTGGACAGAATTTTGCAGGATTATTGGTTACACGGTCATCGAAACGTGCGCCAACACATAGAATCACATCAGCGTGACCCATGGTCATGTTCGCTTCATATGTCCCATGCATACCCAACATACCAATAAATTGAGGATCATTACCAGGGAATGCACCTAGCCCCATCAATGTATTGGTTACTGGATAACCCAATAGATGTGCTAATTCAGTCAATAAATGTGATGCATTGCCTTGAACAACACCACCGCCCGTATAAATAATAGGACGTTTAGCATTGATCAATTCATCAATAGCTTTGCGGATCTGACCAGTATGACCACGATGTGGCGGCTGGTAAGAGCGCATTTTTACTTTTTCAGGGTATTCGTATGCAAATTTTTCAGCAGGGTTTGTTGCATCTTTTGGAATATCAACAACCACAGGACCTGGACGACCTGATGACGCGATATAGAAAGCTTTTTTAATAACCGCTGGAATTTCACTCGCATGACGCACTTGGAAACTGTGTTTCACGATTGGACGAGAAATACCAACCATATCCGTTTCTTGGAATGCATCTTCACCAATCAAATGGCTTGCAACCTGACCAGACAAAATCACCATTGGGATTGAGTCCATGTAAGCTGTCGCAATTGGTGTCACAGTGTTAGTCGCACCTGGACCCGAAGTCACCAGTACAACACCTGTCTTACCTGTTACGCGCGAGTATGCATCTGCCATATGACCAGCAGCTTGCTCATGACGCACGAGGTAATGATTAATTTTGTCTTGTTTGAATAGCGCGTCGTAAATGTGTAAAACTGCGCCGCCTGGATATCCAAAAACATGTTCAACGCCTTCGTCCGCCAATGCGCGAACAAGCATTTCACCACCAGATAAAAGTTCCAACGTATTCACCCTAATCTTATTTCCACGACGGTTATGGGAGACATAAGTCGTGTTTCATTCATTCGTTTGTATGCACTGTTATAGCACACATATTTCATCGTTTTTGCTGCAATAATAAAATTTTTCGATCACAACCGTTTGAGTTGCGACTGCATATTCAACATGTTGGGATAAACATATTTCTGCTATTTCATTGTCTCGGCTTAGAGACAACGTTATTGCAAGCTATGATATTTATTCGAAGGGTGATCGAACAAAACATATAAAACTAGAGCAGCATTTTTAGTTTTTTCACGACCAAAGTCAAGGTTTGCCGAAACCTTTTTATTGTTTATTTACCAACCGATTATTTTTCAAACGATAACTTTTGGTTGGATGATTTATAAAAAAAATTTCAAACACTTATTTTTAATATTTATATAAAACAATTTATACGCAAAATGATTTTTTTGATTAAAATAAAACCAATTAATCTTCATCAGTATCCTGCAAAATGCTGCGATATAAACGTGTAAAAGAACTCACTCCCCTCATATTTCTTTATAGGTGAAGTCATGAATTCACTAGCATCATCTTTAAAACTTTCTTGTTTAGCATCAACGGTTGTTTTCGTTTCTATTTATTCATCTATGGTGCAGGCAAAAGAATATTACAAATGGGTCGATCAAAATGGTTCAACCCACTACACCACTACCCCGCCACCAAAATCAGCAAAAAAGAAAGGTAAAGTTGAAACATATGGTTGGAAAGCACCAACAACCTCAGTCAATACCAATACGAACCCGAGCGAAGCTCCTCAAACCTCACAGACTCAAACGATACCAACGCAACAGCAAACAAACGGTGCTTCAAATACTGAGTCACAAAACACAAATGCTGCTCCATTAAGCGAAACTCAAGTTTCAAATGAGTGAAATTGTCTTTTTGATCTTAATTTAAGTTTTGCATCCATTTTCAGTCTGTAAAATTCACTTTTAGGTGCGTTTTGCGCTATGCTGTGCGCTAAATTTTTTAACCGTTCTCTTGTATTACGTATATGACTACTCACATTGACTCTGAATACCAAGCCAGTGCGATTGAGCCCCAAGTTCAACAGGACTGGGAATCTCGCAAAGCCTTTAAAGTTGCCGACACTGTAGAAGGTCCACGTCGATATATCCTCTCGATGTTCCCTTACCCAAGTGGCAAACTGCATATGGGTCATGTACGTAACTACACGATTGGTGATGTGATCAGCCGCTTCCACCGTTTAAAAGGTGAAACTGTATTACAACCTATGGGTTGGGATGCGTTTGGTTTACCTGCTGAAAATGCTGCGATTGCACACCAAGTTGCACCTGCAAAATGGACCTTTGAAAATATCGATTACATGCGTAATCAGCTTAAAAAATTAGGTCTTGCGGTTGATTGGGATCGTGAATTTGCAACGTGTACACCAGAATATTATCGCTGGGAACAATGGTTATTCGTTCAGCTTTATAAAAAAGGCTTAATCTACCGTAAGCTTTCAACGGTAAATTGGGACCCTGTAGACCAAACTGTACTTGCAAATGAACAAGTAGAAAATGGTCGTGGTTGGCGTTCAGGTGCCTTGGTTGAAAAACGTGATATTCCAATGTACTACTTCCGCATCACTGACTATGCGCAAGAATTACTTGACGATTTAGACACACTCAAAGACGGTTGGCCACAACAAGTCCTTACGATGCAACGTAACTGGATTGGTCGCTCACAGGGTATGGAAATTACCTTCCCTTCAGCAAATCCTGAAATTTATGCAGATGGCTTAACAGTCTTTACCACGCGTGCCGATACCTTAATGGGCGTGACGTATGTTGCTGTTGCAGCAGAACACCCTATGGCGCTTAAAGCTGCTGAAACTAACCCTGAATTGGCTGCATTTATTGAAGAATGCCGTATGGGTTCTGTGGCAGAAGCAGATCTTGCCACTGCTGAGAAGAAAGGCATGGCGACAGGTCTTTCTGTGAAGCACCCTGTCACAGGTGAAGAAGTTCCTGTTTGGATCGCAAACTATGTATTGATGTCTTACGGTTCAGGTGCGGTGATGGCAGTGCCTTCACACGATGAACGTGACTTCGAATTTGCCAATAAATATAGCTTAAAAATCAAGCAAGTCATTGATGCGAAAGGCGCTGATGATAATGATTTTGATGCGAAAGAGTGGCAAGAATGGTACGGTTCAAAAGAAGGTAAATTGGTCAATTCAGGCGAATTTGACGGTTTAGACTTCCAAGGTGCATTTGATGCTTTCCTTGCAAAATTAGAACCACAAGGTCTCGCGAATGTAAAAGTTCAATTCCGTTTACGTGACTGGGGTGTATCTCGTCAGCGTTATTGGGGTTGTCCGATTCCAATGATTAACTGCCCAACCTGTGGTCAAGTGCCAGTTCCTGAAGATCAACTTCCTGTTGTACTTCCAACTGACGTTGTACCTGATGGTTCAGGTAACCCTCTCAACAAGATGCCTGAGTTCTATGAAACGAAATGTCCAAGCTGTAACGGTGATGCACGTCGTGAAACAGATACGCTGGATACATTTGTAGAATCATCTTGGTACTATGCACGTTATGCATCTCCAGACTTTACTGGTGGTATGGTTAAACCTGAAGCGGGACAAACTTGGCTTCCTGTAAACCAATACATCGGTGGTGTTGAACACGCGATTCTGCATTTGTTATATGCACGTTTCTTCCACAAATTGATGCGTGATGAAGGTGTAGTACAAGGTAACGAACCATTCACCAACTTGTTAACGCAAGGTATGGTACTTGCTGATACCTATTACCGCGAATCTGAATCAGGTAAAAAAACGTGGTTCAACCCTGCTGACATCGAACTTGAGCGTGATGAAAAAGGTCGTATCACATCTGCAAAATACAAAGGTGATGGTCAAGACGTTATCGTTGGTGGTCAAGAAAAAATGTCGAAATCGAAAAATAACGGTATCGACCCACAATCTATTATTGACCAATACGGCGCAGATACGGCACGTGTATTTATGATGTTCGCTGCACCACCTGATCAATCACTTGAATGGTCAGATGCAGGTGTGGAAGGTGCAAACCGCTTCTTAAAACGTGTATGGCGCTTGGCAACTGGTTTCCTTGAACAAGGTAATACTGCATCAGCGATTGATAAAGCTGCGCTTTCAACTGCGGCTCAAGACTTACGTCGTAAGACTCACGAAACCATCCAAAAAGTGGGTGATGACATCGAACGTCGTCATGCATTTAACACTGCGATTGCAGCGATGATGGAACTTCTGAATGCAAACAATAAGTTTGAAGCGAAAGATGACAACGATGTTGCTGTTGCACGTGAATCTATTACAACGCTTTTAACTTTGCTTGCACCATTTGCACCGCATTTAAGTGAAACATTATTGGCGCAGTTTGGTATCGAGTTAAATGCAACATTATTCCCAATCGTGGATGAATCTGCATTAACACGTAATTCGCAAACAATCGTGGTTCAGGTGAATGGTAAACTTCGTGGTAAGTTAGAAGTGTCTGTAGATGCATCTAAAGATGATATCTTGGCAATGGCAAAAGCATTACCTGAAGTTCAACAGTTCTTAACTGGCCCAACTAAGAAAGAAATTGTGGTACCAAATAAATTAGTAAACTTGGTGGTTTAAGGCCTTTAAGCCTCCCTGAGTAAGATATAAAGCACAGCTTTAGATCAAAGCGCAAGAAAAGGACTTGCGTAGCGATGCTACTCAGGAGGGATTTAATTTCCCTTGCGAAGCATTGCTTCTCACCTCTTTTAAATAAGAGGGGAATATAAGGATTTCACAATTCCCAAACAAAGCCCGTTGCCAGTCAACGGGCTTTGCACATACAATCAGAATATTCAAAATTTATCCTGAGTCTCAGGAAATACACAGAGGATCTACAATGCATTTGAGCAAACGTTTAGCTATTGCTGTTCTAACTTTAGGCTTAAGCGCAACTATGGTCGGCTGTGGATTTCATCTAAAAGGGACCAATCCAACTTCAACGCCACTGGCTTATACAAAGCTTGAATTAGCACTCCCTGCCAATACTTCTGATTTAGAGCGTAAACTCAGTGTTTATCTCACTGCTGCAGGTGTGCAACTGAGTAATTCCAACGATGCATATGTATTACGTATCATCGACTATAAGCCAATTCGCCATGAGCTCAACGGCAAACTCATTGAAGTTCTACTCAGACTTTCTGTGACTTTCCAAATCGAAGATCGTCAAGGTAACTTGGTGACAAAACCTCGAACTTTAACTGCGACACGTACATATCAATATAATGTTGCAACCGTGAACACAGATGATCAACAAAATAAATATCTCAGTGAAATCTTAATTGACGATGTCGCTCAACAGATCTCTCGTCAAATTGCTGCAAACCGTCTGCCAAAAGCAGAAGCAAATGTACTGTTACCTGTGCAACAAACTTTTGAACCTACTGCCTCTGAAAATCCGTAACTCAGAATGAAGTTAGATTATCTACAAGCATTAAAACGTGCAAACGAAGCACGTGGTGCATGGGTATTACATGGTCAAGAACCTTTACTTGAGCAAAATCTTTTAGATGCTTTCCGTCAAAGTTGGATCATCAATCACGTGGAAAGAGAACGCTATGACATCCAAAGCGTTGCTGATTGGAAAAATGTATTTAATGCACTCAACAGCCTTTCTCTTTTTTCACAAAATCTCGCAGTAGAGGTCCATGGCAACATTAAGCCAGATGCCAATGCGTTAAAGTTACTCAAGCATTATATCCAGCATAATGAACACAACTTGTTGTTGATCATTATGCCTAAGCAAGATAGCAGTAGCTTAAAGTCGGCGTTTTTTCAAACGATTGAAGCCAATGGCGTCTTGGTTCCTCTTACAGCAACTTATGCGCAAGATCGTCAGCGTATACTCAGCATAGAAGCTGATAAAATTGGGATTCAACTGAGCCAAGATGCATGGCAATGGCTCGAAGTCCACCACGAACATAATTTATTGGCTGCTAAAAACAGCTTAATGCGTCTGGCAGACACGTTCCCCGATGTACAGCATCTTGAAATGCAACATTTGCTCGAATGCTTACAAGATCAATCACGCTATACCACTTTTGACTTAAGCGATGCATTAATTTCAGGCAACCTAAGCCAAGCGATCAAAATATACCAATATTTAGTCGAAGCTGGCGAACCACATAGTGTGGTCTTATGGACGGTAAGCAAAGAAATGCGCTTACTGATGCAACTTTTTGAGCAACCACAAAATGCATTACAACTCGGCATCTGGAAAACCAAAGTCAGTCTTTATCAACAAGCCTTGAGACGTCTTAATCCCAAGCAATTTCTCACATGGCCACAATTGCTATTAAGAATCGATGCTGCCATCAAAGGCAAAAATAATGAAAATCCAGAACACCTCATACAACAAGCCATTGCTGAATTATGTGGAAAAACCTTGTTTGCTTAGTTAACGAGCAAGGTCTATTTATAACTATAAAAATGATTATTGATTTTATTTAAGAAAAATACACTTTTTATCCTTATTTCATCATTATAATTCTCTCAATTTCCGTCATTTTTCAATATCGCCATGCAAAAAATAAAACCAACGAAATTGATTATCATCGCGATCATTACGATTGCAGCTATCGCTTTAGCTTGGTATTTCTTTAAACCTAAAGATGAGCAACCTCAGTTTATTACCGCTGAAGTGACACGTGGTGATATTGAAAACTCTGTCCTTGCAACAGGTGTATTAGAAGCGACCAAAATGGTTAGCGTTGGTGCACAGGTTTCAGGTCAGGTAAAAAAAATGTATGTACAACTGGGTGATCAAGTCAAACAAGGTCAACTGATTGCTCAAATCGATTCCGTTCGTCAGGAAAATGATCTAAAAACAGCTGAAGCCAGCATTAAAAATCAGTTGGCTCAATTGGCAGTCAAACAAGCAAATCTGACTAAAGTTGAGGCGGAATATAATCGCCAAAAAGCCATGTATGCCCAAGATGCAACTTCTCGTGCCGAATATGAGTCCGCATTAGCAAGTTATAAAACTGCTCAAGCCGATATCGTCGCGATGAATGCTCAAATCGAGCAATCTCGTTTATCACTGGCTACGACTAAAGAAGATTTAGGCTATACCCGTATCGTTGCTCCGATGGATGGCACAATTGTGGCAATTGTGACTGAAGAAGGTCAAACAGTGAACGCGAATCAAAGCGCGCCAACCATCGTGAAATTAGCAAAACTTGACACCATGACGGTTAAGGCTGAAATTTCTGAAGCAGATGTTATGCGTGTTGAGGAAGGTCAAACTGTTTATTTCACTACTTTAGGTAATAGCGAGAAAAAGCATTACGCAACACTGCGTCAAGTTGAACCTGCACCTAACTCAATCAATACAGAAACCAACAACTCAAATTCATCTTCATCAAGTACAGCTGTGTATTACAACGCTCTATTCGATGTTCCTAATGAAGATGGAAAATTGCGTATTGATATGACTGCACAAGTTTATATCGTGTTAGATGAAGTAAAGAATGCACTGACTATTCCATCTTCTGCTGTTCAAAGCTCAAATCGTCCTGCTCGCCAGCGTGGTGCAAATGCGGGTTCAAATGCACAAGAACCTAATGAAAAAGCTCGTGGTGAAGGGCGTGCCGAACGTTCATCAGCTGATCGTCCTAAGCGTTTAGAATTAACCGCTGAGGAAAAGACATTAGTCGATCAAGGTAAAGCTTCCATGGCTATGGTACGCGTACTTCAAGCAGATGGCACAGTCAAACCGACCCCTGTTCTTATCGGTCTAAATAACCGTGCAACAGCACAAGTTTTACGCGGTTTAAAATTAGGCGATAAAGTTGTAATTGCTGATGGCTCTGATTCATCAAATGACTCAGCTAAACGTGGCGCACGTGGTGGCGCTGGCCCAATGAGAATGTAATTATGAGTCAGACGAGAATGCCTCTACTCGAGGTCAAAAACCTGACCCGTGAATTCCCTGCTGGTGAATCTACTGTGCAAATTCTAAAAGGGGTAAATCTTGAGATTTATCCTGGAGAATTGGTTGCCATTGTAGGTCAATCAGGCTCAGGAAAATCAACACTGATGAACATCTTAGGATGTTTAGATAAACCGACCAATGGTAGCTACAAGGTTAAGGGACGCGAAACACGTGAGCTAGAACCAGACGAACTTGCTCAATTACGCCGTGAATATTTCGGATTTATCTTCCAGCGCTACCATTTACTTGGTGACTTAAATGCAGCTGGTAATGTCGAAGTCCCTGCGATCTATGCCGGCGCTGATGCTTCTGAACGCCATGATCGTGCGGTTCAACTTTTGTCTGATTTAGGTTTAGGTGAAAAAACCCAAAACCGCCCAAGTCAACTTTCAGGTGGTCAGCAACAGCGTGTTTCGATTGCTCGCGCGTTGATGAATGGCGGTGATGTTATTCTCGCCGATGAGCCTACTGGGGCATTAGATAAAAACAGCGGTATTGAAGTGATGCGTATTTTACGCGAGCTGAATGCCAAAGGTCATACCATCATTCTCGTTACTCATGATCACAATGTTGCCAAAAATGCGACTCGTATTATTGAGATTTCAGACGGTAATATTATTTCAGATGAACCCAATGTTCCTGAGATTGATGATGGCTTTGAACGTGAAGAATTGATTCGTGCTGAGCAAAAGAAAACATCGTCTTGGCGTTCAGCTTTAGACCGTTTAGGTGAAGCTTTCCGCATGGCGCTTCTGGCCATGAATGCTCATCGAATGCGTACTTTTTTGACTATGCTCGGAATCATTATCGGGATCGCATCTGTCGTTTCGGTTGTCGCACTTGGTAATGGATCACAAAAACAAATTTTAGAAAATATTAGTAGTTTGGGGACCAATACCATTACGGTCTACCAAGGACGTGGTTTTGGTGATAACTCCCGATCTTCTCAGGCCAAGACCTTAATCCCTGCTGATGCTGATGCATTAGCGGAACAGCCTTATGTCGATGGAGTCAGTCCTTCAGTCAATAGTTCTGTCACAGGAAGATATAAAGATGTAGAGGCATCCACAACGGTCAATGGTGTCAGCGAAGACTTTTTCTATGTGCGTGGTTTAACGTTTAAATCAGGTCAACCATTTGACAAACATAGTGTTACTGAACAAGCCCAAGATGTTGTGATTGATACCAATACCCAAAAGACATTCTTTAGCGATGGTACGGATCCTATTGGTCAAGTAATTCTATTGGGCAGTGTACCTAGTCGTATTATTGGTATCGTAGATGCTCAACAAGGTGCAATGGGTAATTCAGATAGTCTCAATGTCTATCTCCCTTACTCAACTGTCATGAGTCGAATGCTTGGACAGTCGAATGTGAGAAGCATCATCGTTCGTGTAAAAGATGAATATTCAAGCACAGCTGCTGAAAATGCAATCTTGAATTTACTCGTTCAACGTCATGGGGCTCAAGATGTCTTCACACAAAATGCGGACAGTATTCGTGAAACCATCCAGCAAACTACCGCTACAATGACTTTACTTATTTCTGCGATTGCTGTGATTTCTTTAGTCGTTGGTGGTATCGGTGTCATGAACATTATGTTGGTGTCTGTCACTGAACGAACGCAAGAAATTGGTGTGCGAATGGCCGTGGGTGCTCGACAAAGCGATATTTTGCAACAATTCCTGATTGAAGCCGTATTGGTCTGTATTTTAGGCGGTATCCTTGGGGTGTTGTTATCACTAGGTATTGGTCAGCTGATTACACACTTTGCTGGTGGCACGTTCCAAATGGCGTATTCAACCACATCAATAATAGCCGCATTCGTTTGTTCAAGTTTAATCGGGATCGTATTCGGTTTTATCCCAGCACGAAATGCTGCTCGCTTAAATCCTGTCGATGCACTGTCAAGAGAATAATAGGGTACAACTATGCGTAATCAACTTCATAAACTGTTCATGACCTTAGCATTAACAGGCTCTTTAGTCGGTTGTGCGGCTGTAGTGAAAACGCCTTATCAAGCTCCTGCAGTCGATATTCCACAGGGCTTTCAAAACAGCCAACAACTCAGCCAAAATATCCACCAACAGGCTTTTCATGATCAATGGTGGACATTATTTGGTGATGCACAGCTCAACCAATTGGTTGAACAAGTGATTGCCCGTAATACTGATTTAGCTGTTGCTGGGATTAATTTGCAACAAGCACGCATTCAAGCCAAGCAGTCTGAAAGTCAGCAAGGTGTGCGTATTGGCAATGCAGGTGCATCGGTCGGTCATCGCTTTAGTTTAGATGGTGATGGCGATTCTTCAAATGGTATTTCACTGAACTATCCCGGCTTAAGCTATGAGCTAGACTTGTTCGGTAAATTGGCCAATCAAACTGAAGCATCTCGATGGGAAGCACTTGCGACTGAGCAAGATTTACAAGCCACTGCACAAAGCCTGATTGCGACAACTGCACAATTGTATTGGCAATTGGGATATCTCAATGAACGTCTGTCTGTGGCTCAGCAAAATTTAGCAAGCACCCAAAAAACTTATGAATTGGTGCGTACCCAATATCGTGCTGGGGCTGTCTCTGGACTTGATTTGACTTCAGCCGAACAAGCAGTTCAAAGTCAAAAAGCTACGTTAAGCCAGATCGAACAGCAAAAAGTTGAAACACGGACTGCTCTTGCAGTTTTACTGAATCAACCTGTTCAACAGTTGAATATTGCGGAGCCACAGCGCTTACCACGTTCTGCCCTACCTCAAATTCAATCGGGCTTACCTGCTGAACTTTTATCCCGTCGTCCTGACTTGCAGGCAGCTGAGTTACGTTTACGTAAAGCATTGGCGAACAAAGATGCCAATAAGGCCAGCTATTATCCTTCGATTAATTTAACTGGCAGCATTAGCACAGGAGGCGCAAGCACGTCACTCAGCAACGTGCTGTCGAATCCTGCTGCGATATTGGGTGCGGGTCTTACGCTCCCTTTCCTGCAATGGAATGACATGAAGCGTGATTTGCGTGTCAATGAACTTGAATATGAAAAGTCTATTATTCAATACCGTCAGACGCTATATAAAGCATTTGCCGATGTTGAAAATGCGTTATCCGCACGTAATGAAATAGACAAACAAGTGGCACTACAAGAACGTAATGTGCAACTGGCTGAGAAAACAGAACAACTGACCCAAGTCCGTTATAAAAATGGTGCAATTGCACTTAAGAATTTGATCGATGCCCAGCGCACGACACGTGAAGCACATTTGAGTTTGGTTCAGGCTAAACAGACGCAGTACAATGCTTATGTGACGTTATTGCAGGCTTTGGGCGGTAGTCCGATTCAGCAATTGCCTTAAATAAAAAAAGCCCGTCAGGGCTTTTTTTAAACTCATCTATTTTCAAGTTGTATTTCAAACTCTAACAATATAAATACTATAAATTTGATCATCATAATATTACAAAACCAAACTTATCCATATCTATACTTTTAATATGATAATACTCATAACCTCTGTAATTTGCTGAATAATAAAATGATGAAACAAAATTTAGTTGCTCTTTTATGTTCTACTCTTGCACTTACTGCTTGTGCAAAAACAACCACTGAACCTAGTAAAGAACCATTAAATAAACCAAGTCAACCTACTTCTCAAGATCCTAATTTACAAAAGAAAATCAATGAGCTTTTAGAAAAAACTAAACGAGAACTTATTTTAGTAAAAGGTGGAAGTTTTATGATGGGCGACTTTGGTCCTCAACATAGTCAAGATGGGCTTCCCTACGAAGGAGATGGAGATGCAACACCATTACACAAAGTGACCTTATCAGATTATAAGTTGAGTGCAACCAAAGCGACTTATGCTGATTTTGATATATATACTGCTGCAACCAACCAAAAACCTATTGGAATTTTTGATGAATTTTCAAAAGTAGATCGAATTCCTAAAGTTGCTGCTGGCGTAAATTGGTATCAGGCACGTGATTATTGCCAATGGTTAGGAAAACAACTCAATTTAAAAATGGATTTACCAACAGAGGCGCAATGGGAATATGCAGCTCGTAATCGTGGTCAAATGATTATGTATCCAACCAACAATGGAAAATTAGAAAATGGTAAAAATATTTGGAGCTTTGACCAAAGAAGTGAAATTAAATCCAAATATAAGACTATAGAAGTTGTACCTCTCCTAAAACAATTCCCACCAACAAAAATGGGATTTTATGACATGATTACCGATAATTATGAGTGGATGCTTGATTGGTATGATCCTCAATATTACAGTAAATCTCCTGAACATAATCCGCAAGGTCCCCAAACAGGCACTAAAAAAGTAGTCCGAAGCACTTACCCAGATGATGGACAAAACATTAAAATGTCAGGAGGGCTTACAATTAGTCGTCATGCTTTATATCCCACAGCAGATCCAAAAGATCTCGAATACTATAAAAACTCTAAATACAAAGACTCAATTGATTTAAATAAAAATAACTCTGTACGTTGTGCTGCAAATTTATAAATTTGAAAAAGAGTATAACTTAAACGTTATACTCTTGATCCTCAAATGGGTTCGAATCCATCAAGTTTTATGGCTTTTGAAACCACAGTAAAACATAGAAATTTAATTAGTAGACAACTAATTAGGCGTCTTACTCATTTAATTTTGGTTCAAACCAAACAGACTCAGTACAATGCTTATGTGACCTTGTTACAAGCTTTGGGTGGTAGTCCGATTCAGCAATTGCCTTAAATAAAAAGCCCGTAAGGGCTTTTTATTATAGAAAATTCCAAAATTTCAAATAATTATCAAACCCACGACCTCGTGTTTGCATAATAAATTCAATAAACGAAGAAAAGCACAATAACCCTATATAAGCGCATAGAATACATATTAAATAGTGAGTGAGTCCAAATTTAGTTGAATTCAAGCTAACACCTTCAACCTTACCAGTATCATTTTCATCTTCAAAAGAATAATTTCTATTAAACACATGAATAAATAGATTACCTAATAATGAAATAAGATAATAAAAGAAAAAGAAAGATCGAGCATAGTTAATAATTTTGTTTCGTTTTAAACTTCCAGCCTCATCAACCAAATATTCATATTTCGAATTAATATTATTTTCTTTAAAAACATAATCATTGTCAAAGAATGTATACCAAGATTTTTTAAATATACCAAACACTTTTGAATAATAATTTTTTTTCTTAATATGTTTATATTCCTCACCTTCCATGTAATTCACTACAAATTGCCAACAAGATGAAAACTTCAATAGATCTTTTTCATCACTGACTTTTCTAACCAAATAAAAAGGTTGCTCAATATCTTCCTTAAACTTAAATTTAATTTCATGATATTCGATATCTGACTTTATATTTATTTTCTCTACAGTCACATTTAAATCATCCCAATCAACAACAAACTCTTTATCATCAATTTTAGGGAAATATACTTTTTTTAAAGTTCGATTGAATCTAATGGGAAATTGACGAAATGAAATAAAATTTTTCACTCCAATCAACCATATTATGAATATAAATCCTCCAATAAGTATAAACACTGATAATACTATAAAAATATACTGATCTTGTAAAAATTTAGTGAATAAAGCAGGTATTAAATAAGTTAGTGGCATTAAAATAAAAAATAGGCCGATTAAGCCTAATCCTACAATTCCGCCTCTTCCATAAAAACTTTTATCATAAAATTCAATACAATCATTGGTTAATTCTCGAATATAACCATAATCAACAGGCTCTACCTTAGGTAAGTCTTCAATTAAATACGACTGTAAGTGATCTATATTCTGAGCTTTCGGATATTTGGTAGTAACACCATATAGCTTATGATAGAGCATAATATTCCTATTGAGCGATTGCTTTTAGTGAAATGTCAAATTGGGATTTCAATTGATCTAAAGTTTTGTATCTATCATTTTTTAGAGTCCCGAACGAGCTCCTTTCGACCCAATCTTGTAGTGCATTATCTTTATATTTAGCTATCATAATTGACAATCCTATCATCACACCTGCGATAATTAATCCATAAACTCCCAAAATGCTTAATCCTTTGAATAATGCATAACTGAAACCTAAGCCAAGAATTCCATTTATAAATTGTAAAGTCATTAATTTGTAATTACCTTCTACACGAGAATCGGTAGCGTCTAATAAATCCATGACTCCAACAGCAAGAGCAGCTCCCCCACCTAGCAATCTAGCACTTAGGTTAAGTGAAGTTTTCATAAATCCAGCTTGTTTTGTAAGAACATCACCAAACTGTGCAAACGAAGCAATTGCTGCCATCGCACCTGCATAAGCTCTATAACTATTATTCCGGGCATCATGCGCCATCACTTCATCACCATAGGCATCATCCCATAACTTTACAAAAACCCAAGTTTGGAATGCACCAATAATTAAAGAACTACCAGCTAAAAACATCTTAGTTACATTGGGGGCAGATCTATTTAGAGTTTCTTGAACTGACGTTTTTACTCTATCACGCCATTGCAGATCAAAATCACTTGAAACCGCATTTTTAAGATCTATATTATCTACTGTCACCGCTTTTAAAGCTTGTTCAAAACTATCAACATTCTTAAAAACCCCTTTTACAATTACAAGGTTTCTTTTCACCACATGTTTTTTCAAATTCGTTTTTGTTGCTAAATCCAAAATATGTTGATCAATCATGAATTTTAAATTTCTTGGATCTGTTTTAATACTCTGCGCTAAAGCAGGATTTTCTCTGGCTGCTGCTAGAATCATCTCTTTTCTTAACACTGAAGCCAATTTACTTGTTCTGATGTTATTTGTAATAAATGGTTCGAATTTCACTCTGTACAATCCAGCATAACTGATTGCGGCTAAACCTGTATTTAATCCATTTAATATACCTTGAGCTAACAGTATATATAAGGAACCAAAAACGACTGCAAAACCACTACCTAATTTATCAACATGACCCTCAACAGTATTTTGAAATGCACCTGCGAAACTTCCCCAAAGCCCATCCCAGGGTATATCTCTAAACTTATTTTCAACATCTGGTTTTAGTTTTTTAAATGAATCTGTCACCTTCGCCTTTAAAACATCTTGATTCAATACAAAAACATTTAGCATATAATTTTTTGAAGAGAATTCATTGTAGCTCATCATCTTTAACAATTTATTTTGAATATTATCAAGCACCCCCATACTACCTAACATCAAAATAATTTCTTTACCGTAAGCTATGCCACTATTCATATCAGATGAATCAAACTGATTAGAAAAGTATGCTACTACTCTATTACAATCCAACCATTTTTCATAAATTTTCGACAAGGGTAAAACATTATTTTCATGTAGCCTCTTCTTTTCATCAGAAAATTTTTTCAGCCAATCCTTTCTTTCTGAATGATCAATTTTACTATGATATTTTCTCCATTCTTCTTCGATCTTTTTTCTCAAATCCTGATGTTTGCTAATTTCAAAATCATAGTCACTTTTTTTCCATACATCACCAGATTTTAAAACTAAATCTGCAGCTCGAGATCTTTGAGTCTCTTTATCTCTAACCTCACCAAACTTATAATTTAATACAAGCCCTTCTCTTACACCCTCTTCAAGAGCTAATAAAGTTTGATGAGTAAATGATTGCTTTTCGTATCCTTTAATAGAATTAGCTGCTACATATTTTTTCTCAACAGCGGTTTCAATTTCTGCCATTAACATGACTGGATCATGTAATGCAACCAATAATCCTTTTCCTTTATTCAATCTTTCTGCTGTATTAAATAAGTTTTTTTTGAATCTACTTATTACCTCATCATGTATTTCCATTATTTTATTAATTGGAACATATTCTAAACCTGTAGTAGACCCTATTGATATCTTAGTCATATGACTACGAAACTTTGAATCTTTGATATGATTATCGATAGTTTTTTTTGTCCATTTATGTGCACTAAAACATATCCAGACATTGCGTTTAGTGTTAGCTTGAGGAACGGTAATTAACATTCCATTTAGTACTCGACTGCCATCAGTGGAGCAAATTTTACATATTGTGTTATTAGTTGATGATAATTGACTAACTTTTAATGTATTTGTTAAACCATGTCTGCTATAACAGGTTATCTCTTTAGGTTTTAACTCATCATAAACATATATATACCCTAAATTTCTCAGACTTTTTAATTCATACGAACCTTTGCCAGAAAGATCTGGATAATTATTAGGCTTATTTATAATTAACTTTCTATTTGTAGATGAGTGATATCCAATTCTAGTTAAATATATTGGCAATCCCTTTTTATTACATGTTTTACAATTTGAATTGTCTGGAAGTTTAGACATCATATTCACCATATATTTTACTCAATATTAAATTTACATCTAATACTGAATTATCTACTTCATATCTAAGTTTCTCATTGATTATTTCAACATCACTTAAATTTATTTTAAAATTATTTTTTTTCGAAAGATTTAACCTGTACCAACCACCATTTATAGATATACTCCAACGTTCAATTTTATTTGATAGATTCAAAAAATTCGGAAATACAGCAGCTAAATGAAGAGCAACTCTCGGATCGTAAACCCTAAAAACATTTTTTTTATTAAAGGATATAATAGAATCAAGAAATAAAGAAAACTCATCAAAATTCAATTTAGTTTCTATTAAATTTTGCAACAAATAAATTTTATCAAATTCAGAAAAATAGGAATGCGTAGTAATTGAAATTAAATCATCCCATATCATTTTTTTCTTATCAAAAGAAATTTTGTTCAAATCAATTAATATAGGGCAAATATTTTTATTTTTAAAAACATTTAAGCCCACAAAATAATATGTTAAACCAAATTCATCAAAAAGTTTATGCAGTTCTGGCCAAAAACCAGACTCTAAGATTGCATAATTAGCCTCAGTAAATTGATTAAAATCTAAAGTAATTTGGCTTATTGTATCAATCGAGTTCAATTGCGGCACTTCCACTGTCTGATGCATCTAATGCTTTATACTCACACATAAGACTTGGTAAACTTAAATTTATATTATTACTTACCACAGGTCCTACGAACTTATGTTGCCCCGCTTTCGCCTCAAACTTCCCGCCAGTCGTTGGTAATATCCCAGAACTATTTAGTTTCACTTGTGAGCCGCCTGCGGTTAGATTAATTTCATTCGGACTAGTGATATAAATCGTATCCTCCGTCGAAATAATCTGCACACCCTTTCTTGCAATCAGATCAGCACCATCCCCTTGAGCTTGAATCTCAATCTTGCCTTTGCCTGCATACAGTCGTGCTCCTTCTTGCGCGGCAAATAAGCTGATCTTTTTGCTGGCATGTCCGATGATGCTGTCTTGCGTGCTGGTGTTAATGCTTCCTTGTGCAATCTGGTTGATCTGCCCATCTGCACTGAGGTGGATGTCTTCGTTACTTTCTACGGCAATTGAACTTGGTGAAGCCAAGAGCATGATCGCTTGTT
>NZ_JBWYIU010000011.1:0-129276 GCF_056783995.1 Acinetobacter sp. ANC_7588
ATTTTAATGAGGACTAAGGTTTGAGTTTGCATCGTTGCGACCGCCATCTTGTGTGGGCGGATCGTCGGGATTTCAACGAGCAAGGTTTCAATATTTTTGTACATGCAGCAATATATTCCATTAATATATGCTAAATACCTTATTTGAAATAAAGTATTGAAAATAGAGGTTAAGTAGTATATTAAAATACTAAAAAAGTATGGATTGAGGAAATTTCAATGGAATTAAGAACATTAAAGTATTTTGCTACTGTGGTCGAAGAAAAAAGTATTACAAAAGCTGCTGAAAAATTATGTATCGCACAACCACCACTTACACGACAAATCAAAAACTTAGAGTCAGAGTTAGGTGTCGTATTATTTGAAAGAGGCATGAGACCGATCAAAACAACTGAAGTTGGAGAATTTTTTTACCAATATGCTGTACAGATACTGACCTTAACAGCACATGCTAAATCGATGGTAAATCGATATAAAGTGACAGATACTACCGTACGAATTGGGTATGTTGGTTCGCTTTTTTATTGGAAATTACCTGAGATTATTGATTATTTAAGAAAGCATATTGCAAATATAAAAGTTGAATTAGTGGAATGCGGAACCAGAGACCAGGTAGAAGCTTTGAAATTGGGAAAAATTGATATTGGGTTTGGTCGATTAGGAATTAGTGATCCTTCAATAAAAAGAATAGTGATCGAAAGAGAGCAACTTTTTTTAGCAGTGCACAAAGATCATACATTAGTGACCCAAAATGTTAAGGAAGTACATTTATCACAATTGGTCAACGAACATATTTATATATATCCAAATACTCCTAAACCAAACTTCTCAACTTTTATTCAAGGAATATTCTCTGAACTTGACTTAATTCCACAAAATCTGATCGAGACGAGAGAAATCCATATGGCATTGGGGATGGTGTCATCTGGTGAGGGGGGGTGTATTATTCCAAAGAGTGCATGCTCTATAGGTATGAAAAATTTGAAATTTATACCAATTCTAGATAATGAGGCTGAAAGTCCAATTACAGTTGCCTATAGAAGTATCGATAATAATGAATACATCAAACAAATATTAGATTATCTAGACGAATTGAAGAGCATGAACTAATTTTTATGATTAGATTAATATAAAATATCTATTTATATGTAATATTTAATGGAAAAATAAATAGAATAATAATGTTAAAAATGATATTAATTTTATAAATCAGCATAAATTGGCATGGATTTGTCATAGGGATAGCGCTGATCTATAAAATATTTAGGATGATTTCGATGGAAAAAATTTCCGAGTTAAAGAGTAATGATGCAAAAAAAAAGGATATTTATGCTTGGTATGTTGTAATACTTTGCATGATTGCATATATATTTTCTTTTATCGATCGTCAAATTTTGGCTTTGATGATTGAACCGATAAAAGCAGATTTGAATTTAACAGACACGCAATTCAGTTTACTTCACGGACTAGCTTTTTCTTTATTTTACGCATTCATGGGTCTTCCATTGGCTTATATCGCAGATCGATTCTCAAGACCAAAATTAATTGCTGCCGGGATTGTATTTTGGAGCATTGCAACAGCTTTATGTGGTTTAAGTAAGAACTTTATCCAGTTGTTTTTGAGCAGAATGGGTGTAGGAATTGGTGAAGCTGCTTTGTCACCTGCAGCCTATTCAATGTTTAGTGATATGTTTGCAAAAGATAAATTGGGTCGAGCTGTCGCTATTTATTCGATTGGATCTTTTGTTGGTGGGGGAATCGCATTCTTAGTAGGTGGTTTTGTCATTGGATTACTCAAGGACATGTCTCTTATCGCTGTACCCTTATTTGGAATGTTAAAGGCATGGCAAGTGGCGTTTATTTTAGTAGGTTTACCAGGAGTCATTATTGGCATATTGGTACTTTTAACTGTTAAAGATCCTAAGCGTAAAGGGCAAATGGTCGATGCGCAGGGGAACGTGGTAAAAGTAAAGCTTAGTGATACTTTTAAATTTTTGAAAAAGCATAAAAAAACATTTACATGTCATTATTTGGGATTTACTTTTTATGCCATGGCATTGTTTTGCTTAATTAGCTGGACACCTGCATTTTACATACGACATTACAATATGACAGCTACTGAAGTGGGCTATATGTTGGGTGCCGTGTTACTGATTTCAAATACTTTAGGTGTATTTGCGGCTGGTTGGATGAATGATTATTTTATTCAAAAAGGCAGAAAAGATTCGCCTATGTTTGTGGGTGTGATTGGAATCGTAGGTCTGATTATTCCAATGATTTTGTTTTCACAAGTTAATGAATTATGGCTATCAGTTACATTGTTGGTTGTTGCAATGTTTTTCGCTTCTTTCCCAATGCCGATCTCAACAACAGCAATGCAAATGCTTTCGCCAAATCAATTACGTGCCCAAATCTCATCTATCTTTTTACTCATCAGTAATTTGATTGCTTTAGGTATTGGTACCACATTAGTGGCTTTAATTACGGATCGTATTTTTGAAAATCCTTTAATGGTCGGTTCATCGATATCTATCGTTGGTGCAATATCATGCGTATTGTGCTTTGTCTTATTGAAAGTGGGTTGTAAAGCCTTCGAAAATAGTTTGCAAGTTGAGTCTAAATAAATCATGTCTGAATAAAGTAATGAGGGTACACCTATCATGTATTTATCGAATCTGAAACTTTTAAAGAAATTCAACTTATTGTCTTCAAAAGATTATTTTCAGATTAAAGATGTGATAGGACAATACTTGTGCCCTCATCAATTTGAAGTATTGAATGATGAATCTTTAGAAGTAAAATTAAGTGGGTTTTCATTTGGTCAAGTTGCACTATTTGAATTAAGTTACAATGCTCCAGTTCAAATTAGTTTTGGTGCTGAGTGTCAAAGTTATCTGTTTAGATTTAATTTGGAAGGGGAATGTAAAGTCAAATATGATCATTCAACTTATCAACAACGTCCTGGATTACTTACAGTTTCTCATCCTCATTTTGAAAATAGAATTGAACTCCAAGCCAAATGTAGAAATATCATATTAAAAATTGATCATGAGTTGATCAACACTGTTTTATATCGCTTGTTGGGGTATATCCCTCAAAAAAATCTTATTTTCGATAGTGGCATTTCCTATACATCTGAAGAAAGAATTTCAATTTTAGAAACACTGAACTACTTATGCTTTGCATATTCAAATATTGAAAACTGGTGGCAAATTTCTGATAGCTTTAGTTCATATTTGACTGAGTTATTACTGATCAAAATTCCACATAATTTCAGTGAACGAATCGCAGATAAAAAATATCAACTCATCCCAAGTTATATCAAAAATGCAGCTCATTTGATTGAGCAACATTATATGGAAGCAATCTCGATTGAGGAAGTTGCGAGGCTTGTAAAAGTCTCGGTAAGAACGCTTCAAAAGGGATTTAATACCTATTTGAACCAAACGCCTCTCAGTTTCATGACATCAATCAAATTGGACCGAGTTCATCAAGAACTTAAACACACTCAGGTTGATCAGCCTATAATTGATATCTTCAATGCTCATGGTGTAAGAAGTTTTGGACACTTTACTCGGCTTTATAAAAAACGTTATGGATGCACGCCTTCAGAAACCGTGAAACAAAACAAATTAATAGAAATAAATTCGTAATTCGAATAGCAGCACCGCTTTTTGACGCGAGTAAAAGGAAGAATCTTTCCTACTATCACAATACACAATAAATATGTAAGGGAAGAAAATGAAAATCACGGTTCTTGGCGGTGGACATGGATGTTATGCATCAGCAGTGGAGATGGCGGAAAAAAATCACGAAGTTAAATTATGGCGAAGAGATCGAGATTCACTAAAAGAATTAGCGAAATATGGTGAGCTTACTGTAAAAGACTTTCGTGGCACTAGAACAGTATCTGTTGGGGATGAACATCAAAAAATCCAACTTGAAACTGATTTATCCAAAGCTATTGAAAACGCTGAATTGATTATTATTCCTTTACCCGCAACAAGCCATGAAGATTTATCGATTGAAATAGCACCCTACTTAACATCTGGTCAAGTCGTATTTTTACCCCCAGGTACTTTTGGAACATACCTATTTGCTCAAGCAATGCTTAAAGTTGGAAATAAGTCTGACGTGGCTTTTGCTGAAACGGGTACTTTGCCATATTTAGTAAGAAAACATAGTCCGAATTCTATCGTGATTAGTGTATATGCGACGCGATTGCCTACTGGGGTCTATCCAGCAAAATTAAAAGATCATGCTATTAGAGTATTAAAGCAAGCTTATGACAGCATCGAGCCTATAGAGGATGCTTTGAGTGGAGCTTTAATGAATGCAGGACCCATTATTCATCCTCCATTAATTATGCTCAATGCTGCACCTTTAGAACATTTTGATGTATGGGATATTCATAATGAAGGTACTCAACCTTCAGTGAGGAAAGTAACGAGCTTATTAGATCAAGAGCGAATGAATATTCGTGAAGCATTGGGATACTCGAAACAGCATTTCCCACTCGCAGATCATTACAATAAAGAGGGTGAAGGAGATGAGTGGATGTATGGTAGGGGGGCACATGGTAAGTTGACTGACAGTGGCGATTGGCGCGAGAAAATAGATTTACATTTACATCGGTATATGCTCGAAGACACACGATTAGGCCTGTCATTTATTGTATCGGTTGGTAAGTATGTTGGAGTCAAAGCGCCGATTGCTGAAGGGCTTCTGAATATCGCATCATCAATTACTGGTAGGGATTTGTATAGTGAGGGTCGCACTCTTGAAAATTTAGGGTTATTTGATTTAACACAGCAACAATTAAAACACCTGTTGAACTCCGGAGAGCAATCTGCATGATTAAAAATATTATTATTGTAGGTGCAGGTAGAATGGGTAATGCGATTGCGATCGCATTCGCATATGCAGGAATTGAGATTGCACTTGTAGACGTAAAAGATCGAAACCCAGCAGAAAAAAATGAATTTCTGCAAAAATGGAATGACAGCCTCGACCAAGAGTTGCATCTCTTAGAACATATCGGGATGTTAGTGAATGATCAATGTAAAGTATTAAAAGAAAGAATTCATTTCTATTTCAAAGATAATCAAACTATTGATTGGAAAAATTGTGAATTAATTATTGAAGGTGTACCTGAAATAATGACTCATAAACAACACTGTTTTCGGTGGTTGGAACCCTTAATTTCTAAAAACTGTATTGTGGCATCAACGACTTCGACCTTTTTGGTCACTGATATAGCAAAATTAATTTCTCATCCAGAACGTATTGTTAATGCGCATTGGCTTAATCCTGGATATTTAATGCCTTTAGTTGAGCTAAGCCGATCTGAGCATACTGCTGATATAGCAGTAGAAAAACTAAAAACATTACTTGAGGCAATTGGTAAAGTCCCTGTGATTTGTAATGCAGTTGCTGGATACATTGTTCCAAGAATTCAAGCATTGGCAATGAATGAAGCAGCGAGAATGGTTGAAGAACACGTAGCAAGTGCTGAGGATATTGATAAAGCGATTCGTACAGGTTTTGGTTTGCGTTTTTCAGTGTTAGGTATGCTAGAGTTTATCGATTGGGGTGGAGGAGATATTTTGTATCATGCTTCTGAGTATTTGAGAGAAGAACTTGGTGAGCGTTACAAAGCCCCTGATATTATCAAAAAAAATATGATGGAAAATAGAAATGGCATTAGAGAACTATCAGGTTTTTACAAATATGAAAGTATGGATATTTATCAATATAAACTAAATGTCATATCAAAATTCGCTGAAAATTTGCGATTTAATCAGCTTATTCCACAATATGAAATTATGAAATAAGCGTTAGTAGGTAAAAAGATTTTAGTCTTTTTACCTATTTGGCATTAAATTGAATATTTTCTTTAATTGTAAATTTAGTGACTCAAGTTCTTGTTCATCAAAAGAATTTAATATACCAGCTAAAGTAACACGATTGATCTGATTAATTTCATCCACAAGACCATATCCTTTTTCAGTGAGCTTCACCATAGAAATCCTTTCATCATGAGGGGATGAGAAAACTTCAACTATCCCTTCTTCGACTAATCTATAGATTGCCTTAGTTGCAGTTGTTAATTTGATTGTTGCTAAATTTGCTATTTCAGTGATATTGGCTTCACCGAGAGCATTTGTACTCAAAATGATTTTTCTTTTTGTATTATCGAGACCTATTTTTTTTAAAGATTTATCAATCAATTGGGAATACTTACCATTAACTTGAGATATCCAAAAAAATGGAAAATTTTCCAAACTTTTGGGATCGTTATTTGGCAAATAATTTTCAAAATTTTTTAACATGAGCAGCAATTAAACTTAAAAAAATATAATTGATTATACAAGAAAAAAGACAAAGATTATTTTATTTCAAAATAACTTGACAAATACATTAATTTTTCAGATATTGATGTTGAGTATAAAAATACATGGAAAAGTGAATTGAATATTATATCTAGAAGTCTCTCTTTAGGAGATGGAAAAATTAGAGTCATGGTTAAAGACTCAATTGATATACAAAATGAAGTGACGACACTTGGAACTCAGGCGCGCGTTGAAGCATGCCCTGCAAACTCACACGCTGAAATTATAAAAAATATACTCAACAGTGATTGCAAAATTATTGGAAAAACTCATCTTCATGAACTTGCATTCGGTATAACTGGAGTAAACAAAAACTTCGGAACACCTTTAAATGTTAAGTATCCGAAGCTTATTCCTGGAGGTTCTTCCAGTGGTTCGGCTGCAGCTGTTGCGGCGGGTCTAGCAGACTTTAGTATTGGTACAGATACAGGTGGCTCAATTCGTATGCCAGCCGCTTGCTGTGGAGTGTATGGTTTAAAACCTTCATTTGGGCGTGTTAGCCGTGTTGGGGTTTGGCCAAAAGATACCACTTTAGACTGTGTTGGGCCATTCGCATCAGATATCAATAATCTGATTCTTGCTATGCAAATCATTGATCCTACTTTTAAACAAATCCAAATTGATCAACAGCAGATTCAATTAGGAATATTGCGTGTCGAAGCGGAATCTGAAATTTGGCATGTCTTAGATGCTGAGTTAACAAAAATTGATTTACCTCAAAAAAATCTAGTCATAAACAATATTGATGAAGCATATCAAGCAGGTATGTCGATCATTAATTATGAAACTTGGGGTGCATATCATGATCTTACTCAAACTGGACTTCTAGCCAATGATGTTCAGCAGCGTTTATTAAAAGCATCTGAAACCACTCAAAAAGATGTTGAAAATGCTGAATTAATCAGAACTCAATTCACAAAGCAGATCAATGATTTACTCAACAACGTTGATGTCTTGATACTGCCGACACTACCTCAATTTCCACCTAAATTAGACGAAGCTGAAAATACTGTTGCTTTCCTCAATTTAACTAAGCTCGTGCGACCATTTAATTTATCGGGCCATCCAGCGCTCACGATTCCATATGAAACATCAAATGGCTTACCTGTCGGTATGCAATTAATCGCTAAGCATGGTGAAGATGAAAAATTGTGTGCTATTGCACAACACATTGTCGATATTACGAAGCATTCACAAGGAGGTGGCAAATGAGCAATTTAGCCAAAGATCAAACTGAGAGCTTGATTGATCTTGAAGAATTATGTCAAGAGATTAGACAGCGAGCGTGTTCGGGTGAATTCGACGAACAAGCATACGTGAGTCAAGACATTATTCAAAAACTGAAATCAATTGGGGTATATCGTGCTTTAGTTCCTAAACGTTTCGGTGGTGATGAGGTTTCACCGCGTACGTTTTGTGAACTTATTGAAAGGCTTTCTAAAGCAGATGGATCAGTAGGTTGGGTTGCAAGTTTTGGTATGAGCCCAGCTTATCTTGGGAGTTTACCTGAAGAGACACTTTCTGAACTTTATAAAAATGGCCCAGATATCGTTTTTGCTGGTGGAATTTTTCCACCGCAAGCTGCTCAAGTGACCGATGATGGTTTAGTTGTAAAAGGCCGTTGGAAATTCTCAAGTGGTTGTAAAGGTGCAGATATCGTTGGTGTAGGCATTGCCCCGATCAAAGATAATGAATCTCATGGCTTACCACGTATGGCTGTTTTACCAGCGCATAAAGCACAAATTGAAATGACGTGGGATACAGTAGGTTTAAAAGGCACAGGTAGTCACGATCTCATTGTCGATAATGTACTTGTACCTGAGCATTGGACTTTTGTTCGGGGTGAGCCATCTAAACTCAGCGAACCATTTTTCAAATATCCATCCCTCTCTTTGGCGACTCAAGTCCTCACCGTAGTCGGAATTGGCGTAGCCTCGGCGTCATTGGAAGAATTTAGAAAATTAGCTCCAGGTAAGTCGTCGATTACTGGAGGTGCAGAAATTGCTAATCGACCTATCACTCAGTACGAATTTGCGAAAGCTGAAGCTGAGTTCCTAGCTGCAAGAACATGGTTCTACAACACCATGGATATTGTATGGGAAGAAGTACTCAACGGGCGAAAACCTGCGCCACATTTAATTAGTGATATGCGTCTATCTTGTACACATGCTGCAAGAGTCTGTGCAAAGGTCACACGCAAAATGCAAATGTTAGCTGGCATGACTGCCATTTATACCAACCATCCATTTAGTCGCTTTGTGAATGACACGAATGTCGTGACACAGCATGCATTTATGGGTGATGCAACTTTACAAAATGCTGGTGCGATGAGCTTTGGGCTTAATCCGACACCTGGATATTTATAAATGACCGAAAAGAAGGAAATCGAAATGGAAGCTAAAAAATCATTACGCGTATTGTTCTGTATGGGGATTAACCAAAACTTCTTTGATGCAGAGCCAGCAGAAGCAAAGGCAGTATGGGCAGCATTTGGTGAAATGTGGAATGGTATCCATGATTTACCTGGCGTTCATGTATACGGCAACTTAGATGATGATCAAAGCATGGTAGGTGCAAGTACGGGTTGGCCTTGGACAACCTATTTATTGGCTGATGTACCTGATATTGAAACAGTTCATGCTGCATGTAATTTATTCCGTACGACTGTGGTCGGAGAAGGTCCATATAAACTTTGGAAGTATTGCAAAGTTGAAGCAAGAGTTGGTCGTGAATTAATTATTCAACGATAAGGATATCGATATGGTCGACTCTAATGAACTCAAAAGCATTCTTCAACGTCTTCAACAGTTGGAAGCGCAGAATCAAATTCGTAATTGCGTAAATCGCTATATGGAAATTTGTGATGAACTTAATCAAAACACAAATTTAGAAGCGCTGATGGATTTATTTGATCGTGAGTGTATTTGGGAGGGGGTAGGGAAAAAATACGCCCAGTCATTTGGTCGGCTTGAGTCTTGGCAGGCAGTATATGACATGTTTAAAACATACACGCTGAAGGACTCGCATTTTGTTATGAATGCACATTTTGTGAATTCTGAACAAATTTATATTGATGGTGATGTGGCTGTTGGTCACTGGTTGATGTTGCAAACATCAACTTTCAAAACGGGTGCAAGCCACTTGAATGCAGCCAAACTGACAATCCGTTTTAAGCAACAAAATAATGGCATTTGGAAAATCAAACACTTCCAAACAGAAAATATTTTCAGTCGACCAGTAACGCATTGGACCAGTGATGATGAGTTACCAGTACCGCAATCAAATTTAGTCGGTTGAGTTGCATAAACAGTTATAAGGGAATACATGATGAATAGTGCAATACCAGTTCAAAATATTGAAATTGATTACAATGAATTAGTTCAAAGTGACCGAGTGCATACCTCTTTATATAAAGATGCACAAATCTTTGAAGATGAAATGGAAAAAATTTTCTACAGCACTTGGGTTTGGGTTGCTCATGCAAGTGAAATTCCAGATGCTGGTAGTTATAAAACGATTAATATTGGTAAACAACCTGTAGTTGCTGTACGAGATCGTAAGAAAAAAGTCCACGTTTTACTCAACCGCTGTCGCCATCGTGCTGCTACAGTTTGTGAGCATAAAAAAGGCAAAACAAATAGCTTTGTATGTCCATATCATGGTTGGAGTTACGCTTTGGATGGTACATTGCGTGGCGTTCCTTCACCTGAAAGTTATGGCGAATGTTTAGATAAATCTGAATTTCCACTGATCAGCTTACGTGTAGAAGAATATAACGGCATGATCTTTGCGACCTTCAAAGACGATATTGAGCCATTAGAAGACTTTTTAGGTGCTGCGAAAAAGTGGATTGATCTATTCATGAAGCAAGGCGCAGGTTATCCAGTCAAAGTATTAGGTGAACATCGTTTTACATTCCCAGGTAACTGGAAGATTCAGTTGGAAAATACAACTGACGCGTATCATTTCCCATTGGTTCATAAATCATTCTTAAGTTCTGTAGACGAAAAAACAGAAGAGCTTTTCAACTTTGAAAATCAACCAGGCTATGTTGAAGATCTAGGAAATGGTCACAGCGTGATGGTGATGATTCCAGAACTGGTAGATCTTGATGAAGAGTTGATGGAGCGACCAATCCAAGAGCGTTTTCAAGAACTTGCCCAAGCGCTACGTGAAGAAGGTCATGAGGAACTTGAAGTTCGTCGAATTTGCCGTGCTGTCGGTGGTTCGGGCTTTAACTTAAATATTTTCCCTAACATTGCATGTTCTATGGCGTTCTTCCGTGTAATGCAACCATTAGCGGTAGATAAAACTGAAATTCACCACTCAGTGATTACGATGGATGGTGGACCACAAATTGCCAACCAATATCGCCTACGTCTACATGAACATTTCCAAGGTCCTTTCGGTTTTGGTACGCCAGATGATGCGGAAGCTTGGGAGCGTGTACAGCATGGTGCAAATGCGGGCAATGATCTTTGGATCATGTTGAACCGTGGTTTACCAGGAGAAGTCAAAACTGAAGATGGTCTGAAGAGTGACGTGAGTGCTGAAACAGGCATGCGTGGCGCTTACCAACAATGGAAAAAGTTGATGACGGCTTAAGGGGAAGAGCATGAAAATTAATTTAAATCTTTTGAACGAAGTAACAGCATTCATTTGGGCTGAAGCTGACATGTTAGATCATTCAGAGTATCAAGCATGGTTAAATTTATGGAATGAAAATGGCAAATACATCATTCCAATTGATCCATCATTGACAGATTACGAAAACCATTTGAACTATGCATATGACAATCACCACATGCGTCAATTACGTGTAGAGCGTTTAGAAAATGGTGAAGCAATCTCGACAGCTCCCAAGGCCAATACTGTTCGTAGCCTGTCACGTGTGCGAATTATTGAAGAAACTGATCACAAGATAATTTTACGCTGTGCACAAAATTTAAGAGAGTTCCGCAAAGAAAATTTACGTCATTACACTGCTGATGTGATTTATGAGCTAATACGTCAAGAGAATGGCGAACTCAAAATAGACCGTAAAATTATCAATCTAGTCAATTCGACAGATACCTTAGCTGGTATCAGTTACATTCTATAGGAGGTGACCATGTCACAAGTTGTTTTGGTTACTGGTGCTGCCTCTGGTTTAGGTAATGTGATTGCTGAATATTTTGCTGAACAAGGGCATCAAGTTATTTTAACTGCAAGTACCTTAGAAAAAGCGGAAAGTGCTAAAGCTGCGAGTCAGTATCCATCGCAAATGTATCCCTTAAAACTGGATATATCAGTAGAGCAGGACTTTAGAGAAGCAGTGAGTTGGATTGAAACTCATTTCAACAAGTTGGATGTTTTAATCAATAACGCCACAGTAACTAAAGCAACTCCTGTCCTTGAAATCACTGCGAGTGATTTTGATTGGGTGACACAAGTCAACCAACGAGGAACCTTTCAGTCATGCCAAATTATTGGTCAATATATGGCATCTAAAGGCTTTGGTCGAATTATCAACATGGCTTCATTGGCTGGTCAGAATGGTGGTACTGCAACGGGAGCGCATTATGCAGCTTCAAAAGGGGCAATCGTAACTTTGACTAAAATTTTTGCAAAAGAATTTGCCGCTAAAGGTGTGACGGTAAATGCCGTAGCACCAGGACCAATGGAGTCTCCAATAGTACACAGCGTTGTTTCAGATGAAAAAATGGAAGCGTTTATCAATAACATTCCTGTCAAGGCTTTAGGCAGTATGAGTTTTATCGCTGAAACTTGTGCTTTGTTAGCATCCCCACAAGCAGCTTTTGTGACAGGAGCAACATGGGATATTAACGGAGGACTATTTATGCGCTAAGCATTGGCTTAGTCATAAAGGGGAAAACTATGAACGAAAAATACTCCGTAATAGTAAATAAAAGATCAGTAGAAGCGGAAAATGTTGTTGTATTAGATTTAATTTCAGCAACTGAGTCTCCATTACCTGAAATCGAAGCTGGATCACATATCGATCTATTCCTGCCTAATGGTTTAATCCGTCAGTATTCTCTATGTCAAGATCCTAGTTTAAAAGGTGTTTTTCGACTAGGGATCTTAAAAGACGAAGCATCAAGAGGGGGGTCACTGTCGGCGTTTAATGACATCTTTGAAGGGATGCAACTACAAGTCAGCCATCCTAAAAATTTGTTCCCATTGTTAGATGCATCTCACAGCATTTTAGTTGGTGGTGGTATTGGGATTACACCGTTAATTACCATGGCTTATGATTTATTAAATAACGATAAGTCATTTGAATTGCATTATTGTGCAGCTTCCAAACAAACCGCTGCATTTGTAGATGAAATCAAGCAAGGTCCCTTAGCGAGTTATACAACTTTCCATTTTAAAGATGATGGTGCAAATCATCGTGAATTTTTTGATCACGCAATGAAAGATATTGCCAAAGATTCACATTTATATACCTGTGGTCCTAATGGATTTATGGATTGGATTATTAATCTTGCTGAGTCTAAGGGTTTTAGTTCCGATCAATTACATAAAGAATATTTTCAGGTAGATATTGATTTAGGTGGCGCTAGTTTTGAAGTTGTTGCACAACAAAGTGGTAAAACGATTCAAGTAGCTCCAGAGGAAACTATTCTGCAAGCTTTAGCGCGAGAAGGGATTAAAGTCGAGTTATCGTGCGAACAGGGCGTTTGTGGAACGTGTATGTGTGATGTGCTTGAAGGCGAACCCGATCATCGAGACGTCTACTTTACTGACGAAGAAAAAGAAAGTAATGAGCAGATTTTAGTGTGTTGTTCTCGATCAAAAACACCGAGATTAGTTTTAGATATTTAATAGTTGAATTGCCATCATGGAAGGTCATTTTGGGATTCAGGAGAAGGGAATGAATAGTTATCAAAAATCGGAAGAACAAGCTATTGATCCGATGAAATTCCGCAGAGCACTCGGTAATTTTGCAACTGGGGTTACTATTATTACAGCGCAAAATGCGCAAGGTGAAAAAGTGGGTGTAACTGCCAATAGTTTTAACTCAGTTTCATTAGACCCACCTTTAATCTTGTGGAGTATTGATAAAAAATCGACCAGTTTTGAAGTTTTTAAAAACTCTAGTCATTTTGCAGTCAATATTTTATCTGGATCACAAATCGAGGTATCGAATAAATTTGCTAAACGCAATATTGATAAATTCGAAGGAGCAAACTACCGTTTGGGTGTAGGTAATGCTCCAGTTCTGGAAAATTGCTCTGCTGTTTTTGAATGTGAATTATTTCAAATTGTAGAAGGCGGGGATCACTGGATTATTATTGGAAAGGTAGTTAATTTTCAAGATGAAGGTCGTAGTCCATTAGTATATCACCAGGGTGCGTACTCAGCAGTAACACCACACCCAATGTTAAGAATTAAAGATTCAAATCCGGTCCAAACTGATGATTTGGGTCAACTATATCAAGGTAACTTATATAATAATGTTGCCTATCTCATGAGTCGAGCATTCAAGTTTTATCAAAATGATTACATCCCAAAGCAATTAGTCACAGGTTTTAGAACGAGTGAAGCTCGAATGCTTTTAGTGCTAGGCAGTGGTGCAAGTTCATGCAAAGATGATTTGCCACGTGATATAGCAATGCCTATGCGAGAAATAGAAAGAGCAGCGGAAATCCTTAAGAAAGATGAGCTACTAGTCGAAACAGAAGAATTCTACCAATTAACGGATAAAGGTAAAAAAACCGCACATTATTTATTTGATATAGCTGATGAGCATCAAAATGAAGTATTTGCAAAATACAGTGATCAAGAAAAGAATACTTTTATCACCATTCTAAAAGATATTGCGGGTATTCATTAAATCAAATTGGGCTAAATGTTAGATCATTTGGCCTTTTTTTCAATCTATGAAGATTTAAAAGGGATTTAATTATTAATTAAGGTATATAAATATACTTAAAAGAAAATTGAATTTTCTATGGAATTGGAAAAGAATTGGGTTGAATATATGAAATTTCATATAGCTGAATAGAAAAAATTAAACAGGGTTGAGTGAGAAAATCAGTAAAAAACTAAGGGGAAGTTGAGTGAAAAAGTTACCTACATTTGCAATACTAGCAATTTGCTGTAATACAGCAGTTTATGCGGACTTGGTAAAAGATAGTCAAACGACAATAAATTTAAGAAATTTCTTTATTGATCGAAATAACACAACACAGCCTGATGTTGGTAGTTGGTCACAAGCATTAGGTCTAAAGTTTAGTTCAGGTTATACCAATACACCCGTTCAGGTGGGTTTTGACGTGACTTCAAGTTACGCACTAAGATTATCAAATCATAATGCTGAAAGGTCTGATTCGATCTTACCATTTGATCCCATAAAAAATGAGCAAGAACGTAGTTATAATAAATTTGGTGCAACCTTAAAGCTGAAATATAAAGATTCTGAGCTATTAGTTGGGGAACTTTCGCCAAGAACACCTGTTGCATTTATTGATGATTCACGTCAGTTGGTGACAACATATGCTGGTGCGGCATTTGAAACGAAAGCGATTCAAAATTTAAAATTTTCAGCTGGAAGAATCACTCATATAAACGCGCGTAATGATGATGAGTTTGAAAAACTAAGCTTGTTTGCACCAGGTAAAGCAAGAATAGAAAGTAATGGTTTAAGTTATGTTGGTTTAGACTATAATTTTAGCCCTAAAATTTCAGGCTCTTACTGGTTTGGTCAGCTCGAAGATATTTATAACCAACATTATTTAAATGCAGCATATAACACTCAAATTGGCGACTCTAAAATCAAATTAGATGCACGTTATTTCCATAACAGTGAAGCTGGTGACAAATACTATGGAAACATAGATAGCAAAACATTTGGCGTTCAGGCCAACATTCAAAATGGCTCACATAGTTTTGCTGCAGGTGTTCAAAAAAATTCCGGGGATACCAATTTTCCAACATTTGATGGATTCGCTCCTCAACCTTTCCTACATACTTGGTCAACTTTAGGTTTCATCAAACCTGAAGAACTTACTTATCATGCACTTTATTCTTATGACTTTAAAAATGTTGGTTTGCCGGGTTTAAGAACGACTTTGCGTTATTTATATGGTACGAACATAGAGCGTAATGGCCTACCAGATAATAAAGAAACTGAAGCTAATTTCATTGTCGGCTACACCGTTCCAGAAGGGTCTTTTAAAGGGTTGGGTATAGAATGGAGGTATATCGACACGACTACTAAATATGGTGCAGGAACAACCAATGGTAATGATTTTGTTGAAAATCGAATCATTACTACATATAGCTATAAATTCTAATTACATAAACAGTTAATGGACAAACTGGAGATTATATGATGTTTAAAAAATTATTATTATCAACAAGCTTAATCGCAATTGCCACTTATGCTCAAGCTGATATCACGATTGGAGTTGTGACATCATCATCCGGACCTGTAGCAATGGTAGGTATACCACAAAAAAATACAGTTGCTTTATTACCTAAAAAAATTGGTAATGAGAATGTTCGATATATTTCTCTTGATGATGCGAGTGATCCTACAGCATCTGTCAAAGCTGTCGAGAAACTAATTAAAGAAAACAAAGTTGATGCAATCATTGGTCCTTCTGGTTCACCAAATGCTTCTGCTGTGATTGGGACGATTGCTAAAGCGAAAGTACCTCTTCTTGCACCGGTTGGAACTTCTACGATAGTCATGCCAATGACGGATCAAAAAAAATGGGTGTTTAAGACCACTCAGAATGATGAAATCATCGCAGAAGCGCTTGTGCAAGATATGGTGAAGCGAAAAATTACAACTCTAGGATTTATCGGTACTGCTGATCCGTACGGAGAAAACTGGGGAAAAGTCTTAGCGAATTTAGCAAAGAAAAATGGGATTAAGATCGTTGCTCAAGAATCATTTCAACGTCAAGACACCTCTCTAACTGGTCAAGCGTTAAAACTTATAAGTAAAAAACCACAGGCAATTCTAGTTGCAGCACCAGGCAGTTCAGCAGTGCCCCCACAAACTGCTTTATATGATCGAGGCTATCGAGGGCAAATTTATCAAACGCATGGTGCGGCTTTAGATCAATATTTAAAAATGGGTGGCAAGAAAGTAGAAAATACGATTTTAGCTGCCAGTTTAATGCTTGTTTTAAATGAAGTATCTAATACACATCCTTCTAAGAAAATTGCTACTAAATATATCAATGATTATAAAGCAAAATATAAACAAACACCTGCAACCTTCGGGGCAAATGTGTATGACGCAGGTATTTTGCTTGAAAAAGCTGTACCGACTGCTTTGAAAAAAGCAAAGCCTGGCACCGTGCAATTCCGTGAAGCTCTACGTGATGCATTGGAATCTACAAAAGAAGTCGCAGGAACTCAAGGCGTGTATAACATGAGCCCATCTGATCATAGTGGATTTGACAAGCGTGGGCGTGAAATGATCATTGTTAAAAATGGTCAGTGGAAACTACTGAAGTAAATTTAGCTTTTCATAAATGAACTCAGAGCGATATGCATATATCGCTCTAGGTAAATTCATCCTCAAAAAAGGGTAGGAAGATGTTATGGATTTAAATATCGCGTTAATTTTGGGGCAGGATGGTATTACCAGTGGTGCTATTTATGCATTATTAGCGCTTTGTATCATTTTAGTTTTTACTGTCACTCGGATATTACTTATTCCATTGGGTGAATTTGCTGTGTTTGGTGCATTGACTTTGGCATCCATTCAAGCAGGTATTCCAAGCTTAATAGTTTGGCTGGTCGTTGCGTTTTTTATTGTCAATACAAGTCTGGATTTATACGCTAAATTTTTTAAAAATCAAATATTTAATATCAAAATTTTTATTGCATCAATAATTTATATTTCTTTGATCGTTATCGCGATGTACACACTACCTTTAGCGACGCTTCCAATGCCAATTCAAGTTTTATTGACTTTGGCTGTGATTACACCGCTTGGTCCTCAAATGTATCGCACTTTTTTTCAACCTTTGGTGGCAGCCAAACCTTTAGTCTTATTGATAGTGTCGATAGCGGTTCATGTGGCATTAGTCGGTTTAGGACTCGTGATATTCGGTCCAAATGGTGCTCAAACACAACCGTTTAGTGACAAAAGCTTTGAGATTGGAACTCTTGTTTTAAGTAGTCAAACTTTGATCATTATCGCTTCATTCTTTGTGATGATTTTAGTGCTTTGGTATTTCTTTGAAAAAACACTCTATGGCAAGGCTTTGCATGCAACCGCTGTCAATCGAATCGGTGCACAGCTCATGGGTATTTCTCCAATCTTTGCGGGCAAACTGACTTTTGTTTTAGCTACATTTATCGGAACCTTATCAGGCATTTTAATTGCACCGATCACAACCCTGTACTACGACTCAGGATTTATTTTAAGTCTGAAGGGATTTGTAGGGGCAATCATTGGAGGACTAATCAGCTTCCCAGTCGCAGCAATTGGTGCCGTGATTGTTGGTGTTATTGAGTCTTTCTCGATGTTTTGGGCAAGTGATTACAAAGAAATCATCGTCTTTACATTAATTATTCCTTTCTTACTTTGGAAATCGCTCACAACTCGTCATGTTGAGGAGGATGAAGAATGAAATCAAAAACTTATTTCTTTATATTTGCGCTTATTGTATTCATCAGCCCATTTTTTTTACCGACCTATCAAGTCACTTTATTGAACTATATTGGTCTAAATGCATTAGTCGTGTTGGGTCTTGTATTGGTGACAGGCGTTGGAGGCATGACTACATTTGGTCAAGCAGCCTTAGTGGGAATTGGCGCATACGCAACTGCTTACTTAACTGTGACTGAACAATTACCAAGTTTCCTCGCATGGACAGGTGGAAATCCTTGGTTTGGACTTCTGCTCGGAATAGTTATCACAGTCGCATCTGCGATTTTGGTGGGTGGCTTAACACTTAAACTTTCAGGGCATTATCTGCCTTTAGGTACGATCGCTTGGGGCATTTCACTTTATTATTTCTTTTCCACCATTGAAACTTTAGGTGGGCATTCTGGAATTTCGAATATTCCCTCTATTTCTATCGCAGGATTTGCCTTTGATAATGGCAACAAAATGTTCTACCTCATTTGGCTCATTGTATTCATTGCCATTATTTTGACAAAAAATCTTTTAAATTCTCGAGAGGGTCGAGCAATCCGTGCTTTGAAAGGCGGACAAGTAATGGCTGAGTCTATGGGAGTAAATACGTTTAGAGCAAAAATGATCATCTTTGTGATTGCTGCAATTTTTGCATCAATTTCAGGGTGGCTTTATGCACACACGCAAACTTTTATTAACCCGACACCTTTTGGACTCCAAATGGGTATCGACTACTTGTTTATGGCGTTGTTAGGCGGTGTCGGTAGTATTTGGGGTGCAATATTAGGTGCAGGCATATTCACCATGGTACGCCAATGGTTGCAAGATGCTTTGCCTATTATTTTTGGCGGACAAGGTCATTACGAAACAATCGTATTTGGATTAATCATTGTTGTATTGATGCAAAAAGCACCATCAGGGATTTGGTCATTTATTACTAAGTTGATCCCAAATAAATATAAGCCAGTAGATTTATATCCTTCAATCCACCCCATTCCTCAAATGGACAAAGTAGAAAATCAAATCAACAAGGGTGAATTGATATTAGATGCGAAGAACATCACGAAAAAATTTGGTGGCTTAGTTGCGAACAATGAAATGAATCTGAAAATTCACGCTGGAGAGGTTCTCGCTTTAATTGGTCCGAATGGTGCTGGTAAAAGTACCATGTTCAATCAAATATCAGGTGTAGATGTTCCAACAAGTGGTGAAGTTTTATTTAAAGGTAAAAAAATAAATGGCATACCATCCAGAGAAATTGCCAAATTAGGATTAAGTCGCACATTCCAACACGTAAAAATATTGCCTGAAATGACTGTATTAGAAAATACAGCCATAGGTGCACATTTGCGCGGAGAAAAAAGTGTCATCTCATCCATGTTACTTCTTGATCGAGTTGAAGAAAATGAACTTCTCAATGAGGCTAAATATCAACTAGAACGTGTAGGGCTTGGAGAATATTTGTATGTCGAAGCTGGCAGTTTAGCACTCGGGCAGCAACGTATTTTAGAAATTGCACGTGCTTTATGTGCGAACCCAAGCTTATTACTACTTGATGAGCCCGCAGCAGGATTAAGATTTAAAGAGAAACAAGCCTTAGCTGAACTTCTAGCGAAATTACGTGCTGAAGGTATGGCGATTCTCTTGGTCGAGCATGATATGGACTTTGTCATGAATCTCGCAGACCGAATTGTGGTCATGGAGTTCGGTCAAAAAATTGCTGAAGGATTACCAGAAGAAATTCAAAAAAATGAAGCTGTATTGGAAGCTTATTTAGGAGGTGCTGCATGATCACAATGCTTGGAAATCAAGAGGGCACGCCTCTGCTAGAAGTAAATAATTTGAGTGTTGCTTACGGAAAAGTCGAAGCGCTTTCAAATTTTAATATGCGTGTTAATCAAGGCCAAATTGTTTCTGTTGTTGGTCCAAATGGTGCGGGTAAAACAACTTTATTGTCTGCAATTATGGGGGTGCTGGGTTCTAAAGGACACGTCGATTTCGATGGACATGTGGAGCAATGTCCACAGGTTGAGCAAATGGTCATTCGTGGGCTTGGATTAGTGCCTGAAAAACGAGAGTTATTTGGAACAATGTCTATTGAAGACAATCTTATGCTTGGCGCTTTTCAACGCTATCGCCAAAGAGACAAAGAGATTTTGAGCACTTTAGATGAAGTGTATGACATTTTTCCTCGTTTGAAAGAAAGACGATCACAGCAAGCAGGAACACTTTCTGGTGGTGAACGACAAATGCTTGCAGTAGGTCGTGCACTCATGGCTAAACCTAAATTGTTGATGCTTGACGAGCCGAGTTTGGGATTAGCGCCACTCATCACCCGAGAAATTTTTAAGGTGATTGACCAATTAAGAGGACATGGCGTGTCTATCTTGTTAGTTGAGCAGAATGCTAGAGCTGCTTTAAAACTTGCAGATTATGCTTATGTCTTAGAAATGGGAGAGCTTTCAATGGAAGGAAAGGGCTCTGATTTAGTTGAAGATCCAAGAATCATCGAAAGTTACTTAGGAATTAATAGTAAGCATCAAGACGTATTAGCTATTTAGAACATAACTACTTATACGCTTTTCAGGGTTTTGAATGGATGTCAAAAAAAATTTTGGTATATGGTGCTGGAGCCATAGGCTGTGTAGTTGCTGCTAGATTAACGCTAGCAGGACACCAAGTCACTGTTTTAGCGCGAGGGGAAAAAGTCGAAACGCTAAAGCAAAAAGGGATTCATTTAAAAGATGTACTGGGTGAATTTCAAGTACATCCATCTCGAATTGTGGATACTGAAGAATGCATTGAAAAACAGGATTTTATATTTATAGCAACCAAGTTTAACGCTTTATACGAAATCTCAACTCAGCTGAAGCGTTATATGCATAACGCGACAGTCATCGTGCCGTTAATGAATGGCATACCCTTTTGGTATTTTTACGGTTTAGAGAATAACTCTGAACATTCAAGCATAAATTGTTTAGATCAACAGGGCGTTTTAAATGACCATTTTCCATTAGAACATTTAATTGGCGCTGTCGTATTTATTACAGCGCAAAGTGTCAATGGAAATGAGGTCAAATCAGACAATCCATATTTGTTGATCTTTGGTGAGCCGAGTCATCAAATGACTGAACGATTACATGCTCTTGTTGAATTGTTTGAAAATACAAGTATCGAAGCACGACCCGTAGAGAACATCCGAGATCAAATTTGGACCAAGGTTATGGCTAACTTGAGCTCCAATCCATTATCGGTTGTGGCTGATGCTCCGCTAAGTAAAATTTATTCTGATCACAATTTAACTCGAATTACGCAACAAATTTTATATGAAGTTCGAGCTGTTGCGGCTTGCTATGGCGCTCGTATCAATATCGACCCAAACACATTTTTAAAATTGGGTTCAGAGATGGGGGAAACATATACATCAATGTGGCATGACTACAAAAATCATCGCCCTTTAGAGTTAGCACCCATTGCAGAAGCTGTATTTGAATTGGCAGATGCTTATGAATGTCCGATGCCGACATCCAAACTTATATATGAATTAACGGTCTATTTAAGCGAACAAGCCAGAACAAGGAATAATGAAGATGAAAAATAATGTATTGAATGTGTCTGAAGCTGAATGGGCGCTCAGAGTTAAATTAGCGAATTGTTATCACCTTATTGATTATTTTGGTTGGACGGAAACAATTTTTAATCATGTCTCAGCGCGCTTACCAGGAGCTGAACACTATTATTTAGTAAATCCTTTCGGCTTGAACTATACGGAAATCACACCCGAAAATTTATTAAAAGTTGATTTAAACGGTAATAAAGTGATTCATTCTGAATATGATGCCAATCCTGCAGGATTTGCTTTACATAGTGCTGTTCATGGTGCTCGTGATGATATTCGATGTTTAATACATACACATACCACACCAATCAGTGCCATTGCACAAAAGAAAGATGGCTTTAAAAATGACAATTTTTATGGTGCGCAGTTATATGGTCGGGTAGGCTATCATGCCTTTGAAGGCATTACCCTATTCGAAGAAGAAAAACAAAGAATGATCAAAAGTTTAGGTGATCATCACATTCTGGTACTTAGAAATCATGGTGTAGCTGTGGGAGAGAGTACGATTGAAAAAGCTTTTTTCCTACTCTGGACAGTTCAACGAGCGGCAGAAATACAATGCCAAGCGGATTCAATGCGTGGTGACGATGTTGAATTAGATCATATCGTAAAACAGAAGTGTGCAGACTTAACTCAAATGTTAATTCAAGAAAGTGCTTTCGCAGATAAGTTTTTTAATGCGATGGTTCGAAAAATGCAGGAAAACAAACACTAGTTCAGGGATAAATTGCGATGAATACGATATTAAAAGAGAAAATCAGTCATAAGTCGGCATGGGTGGGCAAAGACCTAAAAAATCAGACAGATTGGATTTATTATTTAAGCGCAGAAATGCTTCATGAATTAAGCCAAAATTTGCAATTGATAGAACAACAAGATCTAGAAATTGATCAATTGAATAACACGCATTTAACGATTAATAATTCACAAGTTTTATCTGAATTTAAAAAATATGCCGATGAGCTTGAGAATGGATATGGTTTCTTTCTATTAAAAGGTTTGGATGTCTCTAAATTTAGTGAACGCCAATTGGCGATTATTTACTATTTAATAGGCATGTATATGGGTCAACCCGTTACCCAAAATCCTAAAGGCGATTTATTGGGTAAAGTAGAAAACGTTGGTGATCTTAACAACAAATCAACGCGAGTTTATGAAACAAACGCATATCTCCCTTACCACACTGACTTATCTGACGTAGTTGGATTGCTATCAATTAGAAAAGCAATGAGTGGAGGATTGAGTAGTCTCGTCAGTGCTGCCACAGTCTACAATAGAATTTTAGAAAATTATCCTGAATATCTAGGTTATTATTATCATCCGACTTATTGTGATCATCTTGGTGACTCAGAACCAACACTCACGCCTATATTTAGCTTTTATGACAATAAATTAAGTTGCCGATACTTAAGAGCATATATTGAACTAGGACATGAGCGAAAAGGAATACCTTTATCCAGAGTTCAAGTCGATGCGCTTGATATTTTCGATCAGTACATACAAGATCCTGATCTCAGACTAGATATGATGCTTGAACCGGGTGATATGCAGTTCTGTAATAACTATTGTGTAATGCATTCACGATCGTCATTTATAGATGATGAAGACATCTCAAAGCGAAGAAAATTATTAAGATTATGGTTAAAAATGCCTAATGCCCGATCTTTAGCCAAGGATTTCCCAGGTAGAAATGGTATTCAAAAAGTAAATCTTTCTTAAAAAATGCTCAATATTTGACTACAACCTGACTCGGACTTTTAAGTCCGAGTCTTTTTTTTGCGATTACTCAAAAGTTGTAAGACTGAATCTGATTTAGAGATGAGTATAAATAATAATTACGCACTCATCTGATTGATCACCTAAACAATATTCTTTTTTTGTTAACGCGCTATATGGTTAGGTATTATATCGTCTAACAATATTCACACTTTGTATGAGTTAAGTTAAATCAGCTTCTGGAAGTGAGTTTTCCTCATTCAGCAGTCCTGAACGCATTTTATTAAATTTGAGAGTGATTTCTATTCAAGTAGGGAGAATAATCTGCTCTTCAAACGAAAAATGTTGAAAGCCTAGACCTGACAGGGAATACGTCGTTTATCTTTATTTAATCGGGCATCGGACATGGGTATTCATCATAATGCGGCTTTGGCTTGCAACAAGTAGATTTTGATTATTTTTTTCTACCTTTGATTAGTTTAATCATTATTGATTCTCAGTTGAGAAAAAAGAACTCGAACAGATGTTCGAGTTCTTTTTCTAAAATAAACTAAATATGAGCTTAGATTTTAGAAAATGCTTTATGTAATTTTGCACAAATCACTTCTTATCTGACCATTTCATCTTTTTCTACATCTAGACTTTTCACAAAATGTTTACATCCTGTTTTGAGTAAAATAATAGTCAATAACGCTGAGAATCCACCTACGATTGAAATTGAATAACCCACCATGTTGGTATCACCGAATACTTTATCGGTAATTAATGCGACTAAAGTTGTTCCAATACCTAAACCAATTAAGCTACTGATTAACAAGAAAATTGCAGAAATTTGAGCTCGTAATTGATTTGGAGCTAAAATTTGCATAGCTGCTGTTGAGGTTGGCATTGGGAAAGATGCAAAGAACATAGCCACTGTAAAAATAGCAACAGATAACCACAGTGAGTCTACTAATGTATAGCTAATAATCGGTAAGATAATTCCTAAACCACCTAAATAACCAGCATACATTGCAGCATCACGTCGACCTTTACTTGTCAGATAGTCAGTTAACCAGCCTGCAAAGAAAACGCCAGATGTGTTTGCGATAAGTAGAATCGTTCCTAACATATAACCTGTTTCAACAGGACTTAGACCAAAGTTACGCATATAAAATGCAGGTGACCAGCTCATGACACAAAACAATGCCATTGCATAGAATGTGAAGCCCATGTAGTGACAAGTAAATGTCTTACTGTGCTTTTTTAAGAATTTAAACGAATCCGTAAATTTAACTTTTACGACATTGCCTGAGGCATCGAGTTTTTGTCCTGTTCGTTGCGGATCTCTTACTGTTAAAATAAATAAAAGACCAATAAAAACGCCTGGCAGTCCAACGAGAATAAAGGCAACTTGCCAAGCCTTCATCATACCGAGTAAAGGAACATCAATAAACGTTGCATCTTTTAATAAGCTGATCACATAGCCGCCAACGAGAAAAGCCATCCCTCCACCGATAAAAGAACCAATGGAGTAAATACCAACGGCTTTACCTAATTTGTCTTTACTGAACATATCACTAAACATGGAATATGCTGCGGGTGATAATGCTGCTTCACCAATGCCAATCCCCATTCTTGAAAGAAAAAGTTGAATGAAGTTTTTACTTAGACCACAAGCCGCTGTTGCTAAGCTCCAAAAAATAATGCCAATTGCAATAATTTTTGGTCGGGAAAATCGGTCTGCTAAATAAGCGATAGGCAATCCCATAAATGCGTAAAATAGGGAAAAAGCTAAACCGTGCAATAGACTAAACTGAGTATCAGTTAAATTTAAATCTGCTTTGATCGGTTCAATCATCAAGACTAAAATTTGTCGATCAATATATGAAAATATATAAGCCAACATACATAGTGTGACTACGTACCAAGCGTATCTCGTATTTTTTTTGACCGAAGCAGGTTCTTCAGCATTTAGAGTATTATGCATTTTCGTATCCTATATCCTTAAGGGTTTGATTTTTATTCCATTATTTTTTTAGCTAAACTGTGACTAGGTATTCAAATTTAAGCAGCATTAGTCATATATAATGCAAAGTTAAACTCAAATGCTTTTTATCAGCATACTGATAATATTTATGATTTTATAAAAGGGCAATAGGTATGTTTAAAAAAAATACGAATTCACCTGAAATATTTGATAATGAATCGGGTTACCTTGGATTTTTATTAAGAAAGACATCTCATGTATATCGTTTAAAAATGGAGCGTGTACTTGCTGAATATTCAATCACTCCACCACAGTTCACAATTTTGAAAATTATTTTGACTTACCCAGGTTTCACAAATGCGGAAATAGCACGTTTTGCTTCATTAACACCGCAAACAGTAAATTTGATGATCTCAAAATTAGAAAAACAAAATATTCTCTATAAAACTTCTCATTCTACGAATAAGAAAATTCAATTAATTGAGATATCAGATTTAGGGAAAAAACTTATGGAAGATTGTGGTGATGCTATTGATCGTTTAGAAGATTCTCTAGTCGATGGTTTTAGTGAAAGTGAAATAAGAATCGTCAGGAATTGGATGAAAAAAATTAATGAAGAATAATTTTCTAAATTATTTGGTTTTTGAACTTGTATAATTATCAGTACACTGATAATTTTTAAGTACATAAAAAAACTGAATGGATTTAGAGGAAAATAAAATGATCAAACCTTATGGTGTAGTAGGATTAGTTCCAACAATATGGGGCACAAGTTGTAGAGCAGATATTATGAAAAATATCTCTCATTTAGAGGAACTTACATCCGGTGCATTATGGTTGAGTTCTTTAGATATTCCAGTAAGACTGTTGGTTCTCCCAGAGGGGGCATTACAGGGCTTCAACGATGAAGCACTCGATGTTGATATTCAAGAATTCTTGGATGATGGTGCGATCGATATACCAGGCCCTGAAACAGATCGTTTAGGTGAGTTAGCTAAAAAACATAATGTTTTTATCATGGCGCAAGCCAAAGCTAAAAATGAGGATTGGCCAGGCATTATGTTTAATGTCGGATTTATTATAAATCCTCAAGGCGAAATTATTTTAAAACACCACAAAATGTCTGCTTTATTGCCATGCGAGCGTTCAGCATCACCTCATGATTTGTATGATGAGTGGGTAAAAAAATATGGTGAAGAGCTTCAATCATTTTGGCCAGTAGTTGATACGGAAATTGGTCGATTGGGCATCATGATGGCAATGGAAGGTAATTTTCCAGAAAATGGTCGAGGCCTAGCGATGAATGGTGCTGAAGTCGTCTATCGTGCATCTTTACCAGCTTCATTTACTGAAAATGATGTATTTGAAATCTCCAATCGTGCTCGTGCTTTAGAAAATAATATGTACGTAGTAGCACCTAATATTGGGGGGATGTATCTTGATGAAAATACATTAGCACCAATCGATTGTGGTGGTGGTCTTTCTATGATTGTGGACCATAAAGGTAAAATAGTGGGTAAACAGCATGATACCAATGGATCTACCTATGTGACTGGTGTAGTTGATATTGAGGCACTTCGTTATCATCGTACACACGCTCAGGTGACCAATTGGATGAAAGATATACGTGCAGAATGCGCACAATTAATTTATAAAAATAATATATATCCTAAAAATTTGTATTTGCAGCAAAAACAGGGACATCACGACGAATATAAAGCGGAAGTGATTGATAAGCAAATTCAGAAGCTTATTGATATGGGTGTCTGGAAAAAAAGCGCATATGATGAATCTTAATCAATGCACTAGCTTAAAAACCCAATAATGTATTGGGTTTTTTTGGGTATATATTTTTTAAATGATCTTTTTTTACATAAATCAAAGCGCCAGAAGCACCTGCTTTGAATTCAATACGATGTTGAGTCGGAAACCTCATCCACGAACCAGCTGAATAATTTCGTTCATTCATCACCAATTCACCTTCGATAATGAAAATTTCAATACCGTTATGATGTGTTGATTCTAAAACCTGTTGGCTTTCGAGTTTTTCGAGAAAGGTGTCTTCATACTCAGATTGAAATAGTTGGCAAATCTTTCTGTTGTTAAAATAGGTCCAGTTTCGCTCGTCACGAGTATCAATTCGGGTAGCTAATTTTTCTTCTTCAGACATTTGCATGAGTTTCACCAAGATCAGACATCCATCTAAGCTCGAGACAATATGTTTAGAAAGGTGAGGATTTCGCATATACCATCCAGATGGATAGTGCTGATGATCATCTTCAGTAAAAGTCCCTTTTAACACTAGAACTTCTTCACCGAAGGGGTGTTGATGCTCTGGGAACTGAGAATTTGAAGGGAACTCAACTAGGCTGGTTGCTCTTGCTTGTTCTAAGCCAACACGATCAAACATCATTCGTTTAACTTCGCCTCTTGGGGATTGAACCCATTGATACTCCTCTGGAGTAATCATTACAGGTTGAGAGAAGTCAGCATTTAATCTCATGCTTTTAGCCTAAAAATGCATTAAAGTGATTAATTTTATCAAAAAAAGCGTGAATTTAAGATGAAAACCTGTTCAAGTTCGAGAGTGATTGGGTGTGGAACAACTTTGACTTTGGTCGGCTAGCGTCTTTTTTCTCTTTCGAATAATTTAATCTAGGTCGACTTTATTTGAGAATTTAAGTCAATAAAAAAGCCTCAATCTTTCGATTGAGGCTTTTAAAATTTTGGAGCGGGAAACGAGACTCGAACTCGCGACCCCAACCTTGGCAAGGTTGTGCTCTACCAACTGAGCTATTCCCGCAATATGGTGTGAATTATAGTGATTTTGCACACCCTGTCAACACTTCCAAAACTTAATTGATGAATTAATCAGCACGTCGCCATAAAGTTCCTTGACGCGTATCTTCAAGTACAATGCCTTGATCAAGAAGATTTTGGCGAATCTCATCTGCACGCGCAAAGTTTTTCTCTTTCTTGGCATCTTTGCGTTGTTGAATGAGATTTTCAATTTCATCATTACTCAAAGATAAGCTTTCTTGACCAATATCTGATTTTAGGAATTCATCAACATTATGTTGAACAAGACCTAAGATATTGGTCAGATGGCGCAAGGTGGCATAATATATGGCCGCCTGTTCAGCAAGTTCGTCTTTTACGGCACGATTTAATTCTTTATTGATTTCAAAAAGTACGGCAATCGCTTCTGATGTGTTGAAATCATCCCGCATTGCTGCATTAAACTTTTCAACGAGTGCTTCATCGTATTGCGAATTAATTTCGGCACCATATATCTGTTGATATGCTTTAAATGAATGATAAAAACGACTTAATGTGTTTTTAGCTTCTTTAAGCGCAGTATCAGAAAAATTCACAGGACTACGATAGTGTGATGAAACGATAAAGTAACGAATAACTTCAGGATGGAATTTTTCCATGACATCGCGAATCGTGAAAAAATTGCCTAAAGATTTAGACATTTTTTCACCATCGACATTGATAAAGCCTACGTGCATCCAATAGTTTACATATTGTTCGCCAGTTGCAGCTTCACTTTGTGCGATTTCATTTTCGTGATGGGGGAAGGTTAAGTCAGACCCACCACCATGAATATCAAAATGATTACCAAGGCAACATGTAGACATTGCTGAACATTCAATATGCCAACCTGGACGACCATTCCCCCAAGGAGATTTCCAAGAAGGTTCATTTTCTTTTGCATGCTTCCATAGCACAAAATCGAAAGGATGTTTCTTTTCAACTTCAACATCGACTCGTTCGGAAGCACCTGCTTGCATGTCTTCGAGTTTACGACCAGATAGACGCCCGTATTTTTTAAATTTTTCAACTTCGAAGTACACATCACCGTTTGACGCAGGATATGCAGTGCCATTATTGACCAAAGTACCAATCATATTTTGCATTTGATCGATGTACTCTGTCGCACGAGGTGCTTCATCAGGTGCCAAGCATCCTAAATTAGCAGCATCTTCATTCATTGCCTGAATAAAGCGATCAGTGAGTGCTGTAATGCTTTCACCATTTTCATTTGCACGTGCAATGATTTTGTCATCAATGTCAGTAATATTGCGAATATATTTAACTTTCCAACCTTGGCTACGAAGAAAACGAATAATATAGTCAAATGCAACCATAACCCGAGCATGACCGATATGACAGTAGTCGTAAACTGTCATCCCACAGACATACATATCAATATGTCCTTCTTTGCGTGGTACAAACTCAACTTTTTTTCGTTGCTCTGAGTTATATAGAACAAATGGTTGCATAGGTCTTCAAAAAGCTAAAAAAATGGTGGTTCATCTTAACCTAAGGCTTATCTTTCACAAAGTTTTATGCGTAAAAAATCTATGCAAATGAAATTTATACATTTAAGAAAAAGATACTTGCATGCTTATGTTAATATATGAAGAATAATTTAATGATTGAAATTGTGGCTGAATCCAGCCTCAAGGTGCCCAGATTTGAATTCTGAAAATACTACATATTTAATTGATTTTCAAAAGGTTGCAAAAGAAACCTTAGAGATTGAGCGTCAAGCTTTATCGGTACTATCCAGTCAGATTGATGATCGTTTTTCCCAAGCATGTCAAATTATCCTACAGTGTCAAGGTCGTTTAGTGGTCACTGGTATGGGGAAATCTGGTCATATCGGTCGAAAAATGGCTGCAACATTTGCATCAACAGGAACTCCGTCTTTCTTTATGCATCCAGGTGAAGCTGGTCATGGTGATCTCGGGATGTTAGTTCGTGGAGATGTGCTGATCGCGATTTCGAACTCTGGTAAAAGTGATGAAATCATGATGTTAATGCCACTCATCAAACATTTGGGTGTGCCATTGATAACAATTTCAGGTGATGACCGTGGACCAATGCCACAGAACGCTGATGTTGCGCTTACACTTGGTCATATTCAAGAGGCATGCCCATTAGGTTTGGCACCAACTTCAAGCACGACAGCGACTTTAGCTTTAGGTGATGCTTTGGCTGTTGCTTTACTTGAAGCGCGTGGATTTACTGCAAATGATTTTGCCATGTCGCATCCAGCTGGTGCACTCGGTAAGCGATTACTGTTGCATGTTAAACATCTGATGCACGTGGGTGACTCTCTACCAAAAGTTTCACCAGATACACCAATGAATAAAGTTTTATACGAAATATCAAACAAACGTCTCGGATTAACCACAATTGTGGATGAAAATGATGTTTTGTTAGGTATATTTACGGATGGTGACTTGCGACGTCTCATTGATAAGCAACAAGGTTTTGATGTTAATCTTGCTGTATCAAAGGTTATGATTGAAAATCCTCTAACCATTTCACAAGAAGCAAGAGCGGTTGAAGCGCTAGAGCAAATGAATGCTAAAAAAATCAATCAATTTGTAGTAGTCAATGATGCCAAACAAGTGATTGGTGTGATTAGCATGCACGATTTAATTCAAGCTGGGGTAAATTAATTCATGGCATCTTATGTATTGTTAGAACAAGCACGACATATCGAAGCGTTGGTTTTGGATGTGGATGGTATTCTAAGTGATGGTTTTGTAACGTTGACGAACTCAGGTGATGAAATTAAGTCATTTGATATTCGTGATGGACTTGGGATGAAACTTGTTCAGCAAGCTGGAATTAAAGTTGTCATTATTACCGGTCGTCAAAGCAATATTGTGGCAAAGCGTATGAATGATCTAGGTGTAGACTTAGTTTATCAGGGGCGTGAAGACAAAGGGACTGCCTTACAGCAAGCTTGTACGCAACTGGGTTTAAAACCAGAAGATTGCTTGTATATGGGGGATGATTGGCCAGATTTATCAGCTTTTGCGATTGCGGGAATGAAAGTAACAGTGCCAAATGGTCATGTTGAAGTTCGTCGTCGTGCAGACCTTGTAACCCAAGCTTATGGTGGTCGTGGCGCTGTGCGTGAAATTTGTGACATGTTATTGTTGTCAAAAGGGGTTTACCATGAACTTCTTGAAAAATATTTGGCTGTAACGCATTAATACGCAGTTGATATGAACGCTGAATATAGTTGATGATTTATGGATACTAAAGTTTTATACATTACTGCTGTTATTGTCGCTGCTATAAGTGGTGGCTATTATTATTACAGCGGTAAAGGGAAAAAATTAGAGGGTTCATCCGCTCAATCGATGACATATTCAGCAAAGAATATTAATCTTTTGCAAACTGATGAAAAAGGCATGCTTTATGTTAAGGCTACAGTGGATGAGCTGAACCAAGATATGAAACAGAAAACATCAAGCTTGCAGAATTTAAATGCCAGCATGTTTACTAATAATGTAGAAGACGCTACGTTTTATGCTAAACAAGCACATGGTTTCAATGACAATGAGAAGATTGTGTTATCTGGAGATGTTGTTGCAACCAAGCAAGGAGAAATGGGCAAAATGGTTTTTCGAACCGATGCGCTTACAGGATATCCAAAAACAAGAAAGCTTGAAACATCTGAGCAAGTTACTGTACAAACACCAAATGCAGATTTTGTCAGCCAAGGCTTAGAAGCAGATTTGAATGAAGGTCAGTACGATTTTAAAAATATTCGAGGAAAGTATGCACCAAACTAAACCTTCTTATTTATCAGGTTCAAAAATGCTTAAAGCAATAGCAATGGTGGCACTCAGTTCTATTTCTGTTATGGCATTTGCATTGCCAAGTGATCGTAATCAACCCATCATGCTTTTAGCTGATCGTGCGACCTATAATGACAAAACAGGTATAACGACCTATGTGGGGAATGTTTCTGTTGAACAAGGTACTTTCAAGTTAAATGCAGCCTCTATAGTTGCTAATCTCAATGCCAATCGCCAAATTAGCTCAGTAAATGCGTCAGGTTCCCCTGCAAAATTCCAACAGCAATTAGAGTCTAAACGTGGCATTGCACGTGGTGAAGCCTCTAAAATTGTATATAACGCTGATACAGGCATTATTACTTTGTCGGGTAATGCATACTTGTATCAAGATGGCGCAAGTATTCGTGGGAACACTTTGCGTTACAGTATGAATAAGGGTGATATCGAAGTTGTAGGCGGTGGCAGTAGTGGCACAGGCAGTTCGAAAGGTCGTGTACAAATTATCATTCCACCTTCTGCCTCAAAATCATTCTCTGGAGTACGTGATTAATGAGTGTCAATGAATCACAAATCCAAACATTAAAAATTAAACATCTTGCCAAAGTTTATAGTAAACGCTGGGTGGTGAAAGATGTTTCATTTAGCATGCAAAGTGGTCAAATTGTGGGTTTGCTTGGACCGAACGGGGCGGGAAAAACGACAAGCTTTTACATGGTAGTCGGACTGGTTCGAATGGATAAAGGTGAAATTCATTTAGATAATCTTGATCTTTCGGACCTTGCAATGCATGAGCGTGCTCGTCATGGAATTGGTTATTTGCCACAAGAGGCTTCAATTTTTCGTAAATTGAGTATTTCAGATAATATTATGGCGATTCTTGAAACGCGGAAGGATCTTAATAAGCAACAACGTAAAGAGAGACTTCAAGAGTTATTAGAAGACTTTAAAATTACACATATTAAAGATTCTTTGGGGATGAGTGTGTCAGGGGGGGAACGTCGCCGTGCTGAAATCGCTCGAGCATTAGCCGCCGATCCTAAGTTTATGCTCCTTGATGAGCCTTTTGCTGGGGTAGATCCAATTTCTGTAGGTGATATCAAAGATATCATTCGCAATTTAAAAGAACGTGGTATCGGTGTGCTCATTACAGACCATAACGTTCGCGAAACGCTCGCGATTTGTGAGCATGCTTATATTGTCAGCGAAGGATCTGTCATTGCGGAAGGAACACCAGATCAAGTACTTATGGATGAAACTGTCCGTAAAGTTTATTTAGGTGATGATTTCACAGTTTAAAAAAATAGTGTGATATCTATAAAATAATGTTGTTTTATAGATATTTAGACTGTAAATTAACTCAAACAAATCGTAAGTTTACAATTGACGCAGAAATAATATAAAAATCATTGTAGAATACGATTGATTTTATGTGACGTAGTTCACACTTTTTAATAGAGATTACAAGTGGCTAAACATCAATTAAGTCAGAAGGATATGGGGTATATCACGCTGTTTGCGATCAGTTTATGTACGACACAAGTACATGCTGAAGATGCAATCGCTCCTCTAGCAATTGACGATACCCAACGTGCACTATCAGCAGAATTACAAAAACCAAAAATCAACTTTAGTTTGGAAAAAAAGACTGTTGAAGATATACCTGAACAGCTTGAAAAGCCACGTTTTAAATTATTCCAATCGAAATCCAAAATCTCGAAAGAGCAAGTGAAAGAACAGGTTCTTGTTCCTAAAGTTATTGAACAAGTTCCTGATTTAGACGACATAGTCGAAAATGAAATTGCTCAAGTTAACACTATACCTTTATCTAATTCGCAGTCTCAGAATGAGTCGAAGGAAAAGACTCAAAAGAAATCTTTCTTTGCATTTGTTAAGCGTGAAAAAGCGGCATCTGAACCAAAAATATTGCTGCCAAAGGTAAAGCAGGTTATTGAAGAGGCTTCAGCGCCAAATGTTCTAAAACCTACTATTTCATCTACTGTACAACCCGCTACTAAAGACACTCGTCAGGTTTTAAAACCGCTTAAACCAAAGATCCAAAATCAACTAACAGAATCTTTAATTGACGCGCAACACGCAAAATTACTAGAAAATGAAACATCGGTTTCAGAAGACAAAACAGAAAAACCAAAAAGTAAACTCTTTACATTTATTGGGAATATAGGCAAAGATAAAACTAAGTTGGATGAGGGTCATCACCAAGCTACTGGCAATGTTTCAAATACAAAAGTTTTGACACCGACTTTACAAAAATCGCTGAGTGAATCTTCATTGAAAGTGTCTAGTACACCAAAACCGAAGATTGTTAATGATCAACAAATTAACAGCCAAAACAACTTGCTACAAGCTCCACCTTCAACTGTAGCGAAAGTTGAACATCGTCAAAGTCTTGTATCTAAAGCCAAAGCTTTTTGGCCTTTTAAATCAGGTTCTCATAATAAGTTAGAAACACAGAATGTAATTGAGCGTCCAAACTTGATCGTTCAGCAACCGACTAGTGCTTTGGCTGTAAATAAACCTACAATTGTTTATTCAAAACCAATAGAGCAGAAAGCGAAAATATCTGAACAATCGCAGTCGATTAAGCCAGTTGTAAATATTAAGCCTAAAGCTGATCAAGTCGTCTCTGAACTAAAATACAATACGGTGAATGCTGAACCGCAAGCAAAGAAAAAATTCAGCTTAACTGCATTAAAATCAAATATGGATCAGTTTTTTAAACCTAAAGCTGATGATGACTTTAGACAAGTTAAGTTAAATGAACTGAGTGATTTTAGCTTTGATCCTAAACATGTCGAACAATTGCCTGTGATCACGACACAAGCTTCGCCAAGTGCTCCAGTATCTATGATGCCACTTGTGAATGGGACGGCTGATAAACAAACGTTAAGCTTATACGATGCGATTAAGATCGCAGTAGCGAGACATCCTGAAGTGACACAAAGTGTTTCTTCACTCGCATCACAAAATGCATTTATTGATGTTGCTAAAGCAGGTTATTACCCACAGTTGAGTGCAGGTGTTTCAACTGGAGATATGACTTCAGGAGAAAGAGGGCGTCAATTATTTAATGTCAATGCGACGCAACTACTTTTTGACTTTGGTAAACAAAAATCACTAGTTAGTACAGAAGAAGCCAAGTTGCAGTTTAGCCAAGCTCAAGTTCTTGTCACAATTGACCAAATTGCTCTTGAAGTGGCTTCTGCCATCGTGAATATTAAGCGATATGAAGAAATTACACGTATTGCACGTGAGCAAATTGCTGGTATATCACGAATCCGAGAAATTGCTAATTTACGTGCAGAGGCAGGTATCAGCAGTCAGGCCGATCCAATTCAAGCGCAATCATATTATGAATCTGCACAATCAAATTTAATTCTGCAAGAAACACAGCTCAATGTATTTAAACAACGTCTTAGAACTTTGATGGGAACAGATATATCAAAATATAACTGGGAAATACCTGAGAGTTTAATTAAGGCTTCAGATATTTATTCAGAGCCAAAGTTTAACGAAATTCCGAAAATGATGGCTGCCAAAGCAGAAGTTGATGTTGCAGAATTGGAAAAAAAACAAACTCAATTGAGTCGTTATCCTACGTTAAATGTTAAAGGTACATTGAGTCAAGCAGTCAACGGACGTAATCCGAATAACAATCAAGACGATGGAACAGATAGTTCTATTATGCTTGAAGCAAATAGTACTTTCTTCCAAGGTGGTGCAATTAGTTCACGCAGTCGTGCGGCATCGTTTGCAGAAGAAGCTGCTAAAGCAAAAGTAAATGCAGTTTATTTAGAAACAATTGATGAAATTCGTCGTGCTCAAGAACAAGTTGAAAATAAACAGCGACAAATGAAAGTATTAATTGATCAACAAGCGACATCAGTCAGAACAAAAGAGTTATATCAAGAACAATATAAACTTGGCACTCGTACAGCTGTTGATCTTTTAAATGCTGAGCAAGCGATTCACCGTTCAAATTCAGATATTGAAACGGCACGTTATGATATTTATGAAAACTTAGTTCAATATATTGCCGCTTCTGGTAAGAGCCGCGATGTATATCAACTTAATAATTTGACCATTCAAGGGGTAGAATTGAAACCATGAATACAAGAATAAATTATCAACCATGGTTACAAGGTGTCCTGACGGTTGCACGTCATTATCGAATTGAAACCTCTGCTGAACGTATTCGCTTAGAACTAAACTGGAATCAGAACCAGTCAGTCGATGACATCTTGGCAATTATGACACGCCAAGTAGGTTTACATGTCCGTAAAGTGGATTTTAGCCCCGATATTTTAAATCCGTGGCGTTTACCGGTATTGGTCGGATTTAAAGATGGGCAAGTTGGCGTCATTGATCGTGCAGATGCACAAGGTAATGCAAGTGTTCAACTGAGCGGTGATGAAGGGTTAGCACAGACATTTTCAGTAGATACATTGTTAGATGTCATCGACTCAGTCTATATTTTAAGACCAGAAACCTCAGTGCCTGATGCGCGTATTGACGAATACATTAAACCATATGAAAAAAACTGGTTTTGGGAAATTGTATTACGCGATTGGAAACGCTATATCGATATTATGTTTGCATCATTGCTTGCAAACGTATTAGCACTCGCGACAATCGTATTCTCGATGAATGTGTATGACCGCGTTATTCCAGCTCAATCTATTCCAACCTTGTGGGTACTGGCAGGTGGTGTATTACTTGCTGCAATCTTTGAATTCGCATTGAAATACTCACGATTAATTCTTTCAGATATGATTGGTAAGCGTGCGGATTTAAGAGTCTCGGATCGGGTCTTTGGTCATGCTTTACGTATTAAAAATAGTGAACGCTCTAAATCCACGGGAACGTTTATTTCACAAATTCGTGAATTAGAAGGTGTGCGTGAGCTTGTAACATCTACAACAATTACCGCCTTTGCTGATTTACCATTCTTCTTCCTGTTTCTTGGTATTTTTTGGCTTATTGGTGGCAATCTTTTCTGGGTAATTTTGGTGGTTGTACCGCTGATGATTATTCCAGGGCTTTTGGCGCAAAAAAAATTAGCGCAATTGGCTAAAGAGGGTATGCGTGAGTCATCAATACGAAATGCGATTCTCGTTGAAGCCGTTCAAGGTATTGAAGATATTAAACTGCTACGTGCAGAGTCTCGCTTTCAAAATCAGTGGAATCACATGAATGATGTTTCAGCTTCTATCAGCATGAAACAACGTAAAATTGTAGGCGTATTGAATCTTTGGACTCAAAAATTACAGGGGTTGACTTTTGCAATTGTGGTGTTGGTGGGTTGTTTTGCGGTAATGGATGGAGAAATGACCACCGGTGCGTTGGTGGCATGTTCGATTCTATCATCACGTATGTTAGCGCCAATTGCACAGGTTACAGGTGTTCTTGGTCGTTATCAGCAAGCTAAAACAGCGAAAGAAAGTCTTGATGAATTAATGAGTAAACAGGTTGACCATCCTGAGCGTTCACAATTGATTCAGCGATCAGTACTCGATGGTCATTATGAATTAAATGGTGTGGTCTTTAAATACGGCGAAGAAGATCCTAAACCAAGTATCGTTATTCCTAAACTTGAAATTAAACCAGGTGAAAAAATTGCGATTCTTGGGCGTAACGGTGCAGGTAAATCGACCATTCTTCAATTACTTTCAGGTATGCAAACTGCAGTTCAAGGTAAGGTTCAATTAGATAATATTGATATTACCTTGTTAGATCCATCGGACGTTCGTCGTGACGTAGGTTTGTTGAATCAAAATGCGCACCTATTCTTTGGTACAGTCAGAGAAAACTTAACGTTAGGTGCACCATTAGCTACAGATGATGATTTATTAAAAGCACTTGCAGTAACCGGTGCACTCAACTTCATTCAAGAAAAGAAGGAGGGACTAGATCATATTATTTTAGAAGGTGGTGTAGGCTTCTCAGGTGGACAACGTCAGGCACTTTTATTGTCAAGACTCCTCATTTGTCAGCCAAATATTCTGTTGTTAGATGAGCCTACAGCTGCGATTGATGATGTATCTGAAAAACAATTAATTGATCATATGAAGAACTGGCTTGGACATCGCACATTGGTTGTGGCAACCCACCGCCGTGCAGTATTAGAGTTAGTGGATCGTATTATTGTGGTGAATGATGGTCGTATCGTTATGGATGGCCCACGTGATCAAATTTTAAATAATTCTGGCCAGCAACAAGCAAATTCAGGGGCTAAATCATGAGCGAAGAATTAAAACAACAACGTTCATTAAAAGTGTCTCAGTTAGAGCCACCATTACCGAAGGTCAGTATTACGATTTGGATTATTGGTCTGGGTTTGCTTGCACTCATTATTTGGGCAGCTATTTTCAAACTTGAAGAAGTTTCTAATGGTACAGGTAAAGTGGTTCCAACTTCTAAGGAACAAGTGATTCAATCTTTAGAGGGCGGGATTCTAACCAAACTTGAAGTTAAAGAAGGTGATATTGTTGAAAAAGGGCAAACCCTTGCTCAACTTGATCCGACAAGATTTGCTTCAAATGTGGGTGAATCAGAATCATTACTACTATCATCTCAAGCAACAGCTGCGCGTTTACGTGCGGAAGTGAATGGTGGTCCACTGGTATTTCCAGAATCAGTTCAAAAAATTCCAAAATTGGTTGCTGAAGAAACTCAGCTTTATCGTTCTAGACGTGCCAATATGGAAGAATCTATTGCTGGCTTAACGCAAGCACTTACGTTAGTTCAGCAAGAATTGAGAATGACAGAACCGCTTGTTGCCAAAGGTGCTGCGAGTGAAGTTGAAGTTTTACGTTTAAAACGTCAAGCAAATGAATTGACCAACCAAATTAACGATATTCGTAACCAGTACTATGTGCAGGCACGCGAAGAGTTATCTAAGGCGAGCACTGATGTCGAAACTCAACAACAAGTGATCAAAGGTAAATCTGATAGTCTGAATCGTACAATCTTTAAAGCACCAGTCCGCGGTGTGGTAAAAGAAATTGATGTGATGACTTTGGGTGGTGTTATTCCTCAGAATGGTAAGTTGATGACCATTGTCCCTTTAGATGAACAACTTTTAATTGAGGCGCGAATTTCACCGCGTGATATTGCATTTATTCATCCTGGACAGGAAGCTTTAGTTAAAATCACTGCTTACGATTATTCAATCTACGGTGGCTTGAAAGGAGAGGTAACAGTTATTTCTCCTGATACGTTACGTGATGAAGTTAAACAAGATCAATTCTATTATCGTGTGTATATTCGTACTGATTCAGACAAGCTTTATAACAAAGCTGGGCAAGCTTTCCCAATCACGCCGGGTATGGTATCAACGGTTGATATTAAGACAGGTCAAAAAACGATTCTTGAATACCTGTTGAAACCATTCAATAAGGCGAAAGAAGCGTTACGCGAACGATAATCTCTATTTTTTCAGTCTGTTTAAAACCCAATCAATGATGTTTTGATTGGGTTTTTTAATATGATTGAATCACGCATAATGTATTTGAGTTCAACCTTTGTAATTTACCATGCCATTTACTCTTGCTCAGATTTATATCTATGAAGAAGATATTAAGAAAAGCCGTTTTCAGGCGATCACCGCACCTGTGGAAAATGAACAGGATGTAAAAGAGTTTTTAAACCAGTATTTTGATGCCTCGACGACCCATCAATGCTGGGCATGGAAAATTGGGCATCAAGTCCGTTTTAATGATGATGGAGAACCTTCAGGAACAGCTGGAAGACCCATACTTGCAACGATTGAAGGGAATGAGCTCACTAATATTATTGTATTGGTAAACCGCTGGTATGGTGGTATCAAACTCGGAACTGGAGGCTTGGTACGAGCATACGGAGGTGTAGCAGGGCAATGCTTATTACAGGTCGAAAAAATTGAACTCATCGAAAAGAAAACTGTAAATTTTAAATGCCAATTTAATGAGTGGTCGATTTTTCAATACGAGCTAAATCAACAAAAAATTGAATATATTGAAGAATATGTTGACTCTGGAGTATTGATTACTGCACGTATGCAAATTCATGAAATTGAGCCGTTTAAACTGAAAATCCAAGATGTTACTCGTGGACGTGAACAATTGAATATAGAGGATGTCGAACGTGACGGAACATGATCCTTTACTCAAGTATCGAGAACAACATAAACATCGTTTGAATTACATGCCTTGGTTATATTGGTCACTCAAGGCAAAGCATCGTGAATGGGCTGAAGCTTGGCAAAAAGATTATCAAGCCTATTTAATGGACATGGAGACTGTTGAAATTGGAGAAAATTGTTTCATTTCCCCTTTAGCCCATATTTTTGCTGAGCGTGGTCGGAAGATCATTATTGGAGATAATACTTTTATTGCCGCGGATTGTACCTTGCATGGTCCTTTAGAAATTGGGTCTGAAGTCGCCGTTAATCATCATTGTATTTTAGATGGTGGACGCGTTGGGATTAAGATTCATGACCAAGTACGGATCGCAGCTTATTGTCATCTTTATGCATTTGACCATGGCATGAGTTTAGATCAACCTATTTACCAGCAAGCAGTACGCTCAAAAGGCATTGAGATTCATCGTGATGTTTGGTTAGGGGCGCATGTGGGCATTAAAGATGGCGTGACCATACATGAACAGGTGATTGTAGGTATGAATAGTATGGTTACTAAGGATATTCAGGCAAGAGAAGTTGTTGCAGGGAATCCAGCTCAATTTATACGAATGCGTGAATAATTCGTAACGCGAAAGATTGGATTAAATTACATAAACCATGTTCATTTGCCCGAAAGCTATGATAGTTTAAAGAAAAGAACAATCAGACATCATGTCAAAGTGAGGCAATCATGAACCGTGTAATTGCGTGTATTGATTCATCCCCATGTATTCATGCCTTAGCTGAAGCAGCAGCCTGGATTGCGGATCGAACTAAACGTGAGTTAGTCCTTTTACAGGTTTTAGATTACTATCCTGCAAGTTATCATCTGGGTGAAATTAGTGGTGTGATTGGATTTGAAAGTAATGCGATGCTCTTAAAAGAACTCGCAGAATTAGAACAAAAACAAAGTGAATTAGCTTTAGATTATAGTAATAATCTTCTTTCACATATTTCAGAAGTGATTGAAGAAAAATATGGTATTACGCCGATAAAAATTCAAGAAAAAGGCGATTTCCTCGAACAGAGTTTCAATGTTTTAAATGAAAATGAAAATGATATTGCGATTATTGGTCGAGTAGGTGAGCGCTCCGCGGAAAAACACAAAAGCTTAGGGAGTAATGTAGAGAATTTTATTCGTGGTGCTCGTTGTACGGTTTTAACTGTTGGTGAAACCTTTAAGCCACCAACACGTTTTATTTTCGCCTATGAAGATTCTCAGACTTGTAAAGAAATGATGCATCGTGTTGCTAAAAGTGATTTATTAAGAACACTTCAGTGTCATTTGCTTTATGTGGGTGATCATCCCGAAATTCTTGATATCCCAGCTCAGTATTTACGTGAAGCTGGATTGGATGTGGTTGTTGAATACCGTTTTGGAGATGTCGCTGAGAATATTTTAGATTATCAGCAACAACATCAAATTCAATTAATTGTGCTAGGTGCTTATAGTCGCAGTAAAGTAAAACAATTTTTCTTGGGCAGTATTACGACCAATATATTTAGAAATTCAGTCGTTCCATTGTTGGTTGCTAAATGATCAATCAATTTTGATTAATTTTACTTGATAAATATTGGTTCAACTTTACTGGTAGAAGGTGGATAAATTTTTAGAACAGTAGGGTTTTATGGTTTGATTATTTTATAATCTTTTGATTAAAGCTTATGAAAATCAGGTGTTTGCCATAATATTTTATTTTTATCCACAGGAATACAAACAGGAATCGGGGATAACTTTTTCAGGGCTTTAGTGCAAAAAAAAGGAGTATTCAAATTGATGAATACTCCTTTAAGTGATACTAATGACTAGTATTAAGATTTATTTGACAATCGCCAGTGCAAAACCATCATGTCCTTTACTGCCGACGGTTTGTAATGCTGTACTCGACAATAGTCGAGGATGATTCTGCATAAGGCGGTACATTTCACGAATACCTTCGATGCTTGGTTTGACATTTTTTTCATCCAAAATATCACCAGCGCGAATCACATTATCTAAAAAAATAATGGTACCTGAGCGTGAAAATTTAAGTGATAGTTCTAAATACTCTGGGTAACTTTGTTTATCAGCATCAATAAATATAAAGTCAAATGGCTCAAAATTTTCAGGTAAAGATTTGAGAATATCCGCAGCGCGACCAACTTTTAATTCAACCGTTTGCTTTAATTTCGCATTGTCGATATTTTCTTGACCGAGTGCTGCATGTGTATCACGACCCTCGATCGTGAGAATATATCCATCCTCAGGAAGAGCTCTTGCTAGCCACATGGTGCTATAAGCCGCAAAGGTTCCAAGCTCTAACACACGCTTACACTGATTCATTTGAATCAACATTTGTAATAACATGCCTTGGTTAGCAGCAACTGCTAGATGGTCAGGAAAACCCTTATCAGCTGTATTTTGTAGAGTCTGAGTTAAAATTGGATCTTCTGGCATCAGATGAGATTCAATATAAGCATCAATATCTGACCATTGTTGTTGCATAACTGAGTACCTGTAGGGAGTTCAGTGCATTGTAATCGTTTCGAGTGAATGTGCAAATTTCTGATGCTTTGATGCTGAAAAATCAGTCAAAAAAAAAGAGGTCAAAGACCTCTTAATTAAATGTGATCATCTAAAATTAGTAATGGCATAAAGATGTATTTCGAGTCAGATCGGGTCCCCAAGTTCGGTAACCTTGAGTATCAATATGTATTTGACCAGTCGCATACAAACCTAAGCCCATATTTAAGCTTTGACCATAATTTTGCCAAAATTGGCACAATTTAAATTTAGAATTTTCGATGAATGCATAATCTTCAGCCTGAGGAAATTCAGGACCGATTCTGAAATCAATGGCTGAGTTATACAAGTGTCGAGACGAACCTGCGCCACCAGCACACTGATTTAATGGAAGGTCACGATATACAGATGTAACCTCAAAATCAGTTAAAATCCTTGCTGCAACGAGATATTTAAATACTTTCAGTGTTGGTAACTGATTCGACCATAGCTCACGGTTTGGAACCATATATTCAGATTTACCACATTTCTGCCAAGCACGTGCTGATTTAAATAATTCAAAACTTGGGATAATATTGCCAACATTATTACGTTCTAAGTATTGTTCATATTCTCGTGCTTGAGCTTGGTTATTACCTTGCATCAGCCAAACACGATAAGAATTCGGCATGACTTTTGGTCGCGCTGGACGTTCATAGGTTATTTTTTCTTGTGGAATATATATGCGTTGACCATCATTGGTGACGATAGTTCGTCCTTTTTGAGGGGAGGACGTACATCCAATCAATATCAACGATATTGCACTGATTGAGCACAAGCCCTTCAAAATTAATTTCATTATAAATAAATTTTACTAAAGCAAATAAGTTTCTATTTTATGCTAATTGATTATCAAGAATGCGTATAAATTGCAAATAAATGTACCAATTGGGTATAAAAAAGATCAGCCGAAGCTGATCTCTCATTGGATTATTTTTCTAAATATTGCAATTTATTTGGTTTGCCATTCCATTCTTCACGGTCAGCTGGTTGATCACCAATCTGCGTAATGTTAGGCCATTTTTCTGCAAGTTCAGCATTGAGTTCGATAAAGACTTCTTGACCTTCAGGTAGTTCATCTTCCGAGAAAATGGCATTTGCAGGGCATTCAGGCTCACATAACGCGCAGTCAATACACTCATCTGGATTAATGACTAGAAAGTTTGGACCTTCATAGAAACAGTCAACTGGGCAAACTTCTACGCAGTCTTGATACTTACATTTAATACAATTTTCAGTGACAACAAAGGTCATGGCGTCAGCTACCTAAAAAATATGGTTCTAATAACGAATGCTGTATTTTAGGCAAATTGAACGAAACTAACAATTCCTTTTCTTGATATTTAATATAGGGGATGCTACTAAATCAATAATATTTATGATGAGATCGTACTAATTTGCAAATTCTCAGGCATTCTGCCTCTGATTTCAAAAATCATGAATAAAAAAAAGCCAGCAGTTGACTGGCTTATTGATTGAGTGTGCTTGAACTAAGATTTTTGGAGTAATTGTTTGAGTTGGTAGAGTTGGTCTAAAGCCTGTCTTGGACTTAAGTCATCTACAATAATTTCTGAAAGGAGTTGTTCAACTTGAGAAGGTTGATGAATTTCAACCACATTTTCAACTTCAATAATTTTTTCTACAGGTTCACTATTTGAAAATAAATCTTGAGAGAACAGATCTTTTTGCACAGGTTGAGTTTGCAGTTGGAGTTTCTCCAGTTTTTTAAGTTTAGCTTGAGCCTCTTTAATCACGTTTTGAGGAATACCTGCTAGTTTAGCGACCTGTAAACCATGACTTTGACTTGCAGGACCTTTTTGAACCTTATGCAATAAGATGAGATGACCATTCACTTCTTGCGCAGTGACATGATAATTATAAATACACGGATCCATGCCTAATTCTGTTAATTCAAAATAGTGCGTTGCAAAAAGACATAAACATTTAATGCGATGCGTCAAATCAAGAACACAAGCCCAAGCTAATGACAAACCATCATAAGTGCTTGTGCCACGACCTACTTCGTCCATCAATACCAAAGATTGTTGAGTGGCATGATGTAAAATTTGAGAAGTTTCCGTCATTTCCACCATAAATGTAGATTTGCCAGAAGAAAGATCGTCTGCTGAACCGATACGCGTAAAGATCCGATCAATAGGTCCCAATTTGGCAGATTTCGCTGGAACGAAACTACCGCAATATGCTAAGAGCGTAATTAACGCCGTCTGACGCATGAATGTGGATTTACCACCCATATTGGGGCCTGTGATAATCGACATACGATGCTGTACATCTAGATAAGTATCATTTGGGGTGTAAGGCGTTTTAATCAGTGATTCAACAACGGGATGGCGTCCTGCTTGAATGTGTATTCCAATTTCAGGGCTAAATTCCGGACGATTCCAATTATATAATCTTGATAGATGTGCGAAGTTTGTAAGAACATCCAGTTGAGCAATAGCGCTCGCCATCATTTGAAGATTGGCGATATCTTGACGTAATTCATCCAATAACATTTCAAACAAAAGTTTTTCACGAGCCAATGCACGTGATTCGCTTGAAAGCACTTTATCTTCGAAAGACTTCAATTCAGGGGTGATATAACGTTCAGCATTTTTTAATGTTTGACGACGAATATAATGTGCAGGAGCTTGTTCTGCTTGCGCTCTGGTTAATTCAATATAGTAGCCACTCACTCGGTTATAACCGATTTTTAGTGTGTTTATACCTGTTGTTTCTCTTTCTTTGATTTCTAAATCAATTAAAAATTGTCCTGCATGATCACGTATTTGACGAAGTTCATCCAATTCATGATCAAAACCATTTGCAATGACATTACCATCTCTGAGTAGAACAGGTGGGTTTTCCACAATGGCTGACATGAGGCGATGATGTAAACCATTAAAGTCACCCAATTCCTCATTCAATTGATTGATTAAAGCGGATTGCGGTGTTGAGGTCATCGGTGCTAATGCATGGCGTAAATACGGAATCTGAGCACAGGCTTGACGTAGTTGCACTAAATCACGTGGTCGCGCACTTCCTAATGCCACACGGCTGAGTACGCGTTCGATATCACTGATTTCTTTTAATACCAGACGAATCGGAGATTCATGATAGCCAGAGAGTATTGTTTGTATCGCATCTAAACGCTGATCTAACAACGCAGTATCACGAATCGGTTGCATTAAGGTTCGACTAAGTAGTCGGCTACCCATAGCCGTTTGACATTGGTTGGTCAAATCAAATAATGAAGTGCCATGCTCAAACAAAGGATCAATGATCTCTAGATTTCGTCGCGTCACAGGATCAAGAGCGATAAAATCGGAGCTTTGTTCAAGTCGAATTGAACGAATATGTGGCAAAGCTGTTTTCTGGGTATCTTTAGCATAATGAATTAAAGCTGCCGCGGCTGCTTTCGCTAACTCAAGATGTTCAATTCCAAAGCCAGATAAAGTACTTACGGCAAATTGATCACATAAAGTTTTTTGCGCATTATTCAGATTGAAGTCTACATTTGGGCGTTTTGTAACGGGACAATCAAGAATTTGCTTAATCTGTTCAACCACTTCTGGATACTTGAAATCTTCATCAATCAAAACTTCACTTGGCATAAGACGCGCAAGTTCCAGAGGAAGTTGTTCAGCTTGAAAATTTTGTTGTTGGACTTTAAAAATACCTGCACTGAGATCTAATAGGGCGATACCAATTTCATCAGATTTAATACAGATGGATACTAAATTTGAACTCTGATGGGCATTCAGCAATGCATCGTCTGTCAATGTACCCGGTGTAATAATTCTGACTACACCACGTTCGACAGGTCCTTTACCAGTGACTTCCCCAAGTTGTTCACAAATAACAACGGTTTCACCTTTTTTAACTAAACGCGCTAAGTATCCTTCTGCTGCATGATACGGAACTCCAGCCATGGGTATCGGTTGTCCATTCGCTTTACCGCGGTGGGTTAACGTAATCCCTAAAATTTTGGCGGCTTTATGCGCATCGTCAAAAAATAACTCGTAGAAATCACCCATACGATAGAACATTAACGAATGCGGGTGCTGTAATTTCACCGTCATGTATTGCTGCATCATTGGCGTCAATGTTGAAAGATCGATATTGGATTGATCTAAAGTCATCTTTGAAAAAAACCTGTAGTTAAATTTTGAAACGAAGAAGTACTGCTCAAGCTTAGCATGAGAAAAAATGCGTAAATCGATTATAAGATCTATTTTTAGCAAAAGATAAATGAGTCGAACCAATATTATAACCAACGACTCAATTTCGTTCATTGAATAATTAAATTCGATATCCATTTATGCAAATTCTTTGTGTAAAGAATCAGCAGTCTCAGGATAGTCTCCGCATTTTTTGGACAGTTTGTTATCGCATTTCATTTCATGATCAGATCATATTCGATGTCTTAGGGAAGAAAAAATGACAGGTCAAACGATTGAGATAACTACCAAATCAGGGAATCGCTATTCAGGGTATTTGGCAGTCCCAGAAGCGAAGAAAGGTCCAGGGATTGTATTGTGTCATGAAATATTTGGTATCAATGCAGCGATGCGAGCAAAAGCTGACTTTCTCGCAGAGGAAGGCTATACCGTTTTAGTTCCTGATCTATTTTGGCGTACTGCACCAAACATTGAGTTAGGTTATACACCTGAGGATTTTGAAAAAGCTTTTCAACTTTATCAACAATATGGTGAAGATCAGGGTGTAAATGATATTCGTGAAAGTTTAGATTTTTTAACGACTTTAGATGCGTGTGACACGACTTCGGGTCAGTCAGTGGTGGGATATTGTCTTGGTGGAAAACTTGCATATTTGGCGGCATGCCGTATTGATAACTTAGCGTGTTCGGTTGCTTACTACGGTGTAGGCATTGAAAAAGCGCTCGATGAACTCTCGAATGTGAAGGGTAAGCTTGTGTTACACATGGCTGAACTTGATCAATTCTGTCCAGCTGAAGCGCGAAATCAAATCACTGAAGCATGCGCACAATTTAAACACATTCATGCCTATGTTTATGAAGGTGTTGATCACGCATTTGCACGACCGAACAGCGATCATTATCACAAACCATCGGCGCGATTCGCCCATGAACGTACCGTAACAGCATTACATGAAACGGTTGGCCCTCACTATGACTTAGTTGCATTGTGGGAAGAGCATATCAGACATGAGTTCGACACGCGCGATGTACCAGCAACCATGGCAACGATGGTCGCTCAACCATATGTGAATCACATTCCAACATTGACAGGTGGTGTGGGATATAGCCAGTTAGCGCGATTCTATCGATATCATTTTGTACATCAAAACCCTCAAGATATGAAAATCACCTCAATTTCTAGAACTGTGGGATCTACTCAGGTTGTGGATGAATTCATCATGAGTTTCACTCACGACACTGAAATTGATTGGTTATTACCAGGTGTAAAACCGACTGGAAAATATGTCGAAATTCCAATGTTGGGGGTCATTCAGTTTAGAGGTCCAAAACTTTGTCACGAACATATTTATTGGGATCAAGCTTCTGTACTTGTCCAAATCGGATTACTTAATCCAGAAGGATTGCCTGTTGCAGGTGTAGAAACAGCGAAAAAACTTTTAGATGAAGATATTCCTTCAAATGGCTTGATGCCAAGTTGGGAGTCGAGTGCTGGTAAGCCAATCGAATAATCAAAATATATGGGGCAAAAAATGGAATTAAATATTAAAGATAAAGTTGCCATTGTCAGTGGAGGATCAACGTTGATTGGACAGGCTGTGGTTCAAAGTCTCGTGAATTTAGGGGCTAAAGTTGCCATTTTAGACATTGATGACTACGGAAAAACCATAGCTGCGCAACATCCTTATGAAGTGATGTTTATACAAACTGATCTAACTTCAGACATCGCAATTCATGAAGCGGTGAAAAGCATTAGAAATCATCTAGGTGAAGTCAGTTATTTAGTGAACTTGGCATGTACCTATCTTGATGATGGTTTCAAATCACCACGATCAGATTGGTTAAAAGCATTAGATATCAATTTGGTGTCTATTGTTGAGCTAACGCGTGCCGTATATGAAGATTTGCAAAAAAATAAAGGGTCAGTGGTGAATTTCACCTCGATTTCAGCGCAATGTGCTCAAACGGGACGTTGGTTATATCCAGTGTCTAAAGCGGCAATTTTACAACTGACCAAATCGATGGCAATGGATTTTGCGCCAGATGGTATCCGTGTCAACTCAGTTTCACCAGGTTGGACTTGGTCGAGAGTGATTTCTGAAGTGAGTGGACAAAATCGTGCGAAAGCTGATGCTGTAGCAAGTGATTATCATCTCTTGGGGCGTTTGGGTAATCCGGCAGAAGTGGCAAATGTAGTGACCTTTTTATTGTCGGATGCTGCAAGTTTTGTGACTGGCGCAGATTATGCGGTAGATGGTGGGTATTCAGTCATGGGGCCTGAAACGAATCAACCCGCAATACCACGTTTAGCAGAATAAATTAAATATTGGAGAATAAAGATGAGAAAAATTGCAATTGTTGGTGCAGGTCAGTCAGGACTTCAACTTGGATTAGGACTGCTTGATAAGGGATATGACATCACGATTTTGTCGAATAAAACTCCTGATGAGATTCGTCAAGGTAAAGTCATGTCTAGTCAATGTATGTTCCATACTGCGTTACAGACAGAGCGTGATTTAGGATTAAATTTTTGGGAAGAGCATTGTCCAGCGGTAGAAGGTATTAGTTTTGCTTTGGTTGATCCAGCAAGTGGTGAAAGAGCATTTAAATGGAGTGCGCGATTAGAGCGTTATGCTCAATCTGTTGATCAACGTGTCAAGATGCCTTATTGGCTTGAAGAGTTTCAGCGCCGTGGAGGCAAGTTTGTTCTCCAAGACGTTGGTCTAAACGAATTAGAACATTTGGCTGACGAGTATGAATTAGTGCTCTTGGCTGCGGGTAAAGGTGAAGTGGTTAAAGAGTTTGTACGTGACGCAGAACGAAGTACTTTTGACAAACCTCAGCGTGCATTGGCTTTGACTTATGTGAATGGAATGAAGCCAATTTCGCCATACTCGAGAGTGAGCTTTAATATTATTCCTGGGGTGGGTGAGTATTTTTGTTTTCCTGCGCTTACAGTAAATGGTCCATGTGACATTATGGTTTTTGAAGGGATTCCTAATGGTCCTATGGATTGCTGGGCTGAAGTTAAAACACCAGAAGAACATTTAAATAAAAGCTTAGAAATTCTGAAACAACATTTGCCGTGGGAATATGAGCGTTGTAAAGACGTAACGCTGACAGATAATGGCGGATATTTAGCAGGACGTTTCCCACCAACGGTACGTAAACCTGTCATGACATTGGCTTCTGGTAAAAAAATATTTGGTATGGCAGATGCATTGGTGGTGAATGATCCAATCACAGGTCAAGGATCAAATAATGCAGCTAAGTGTAGCAAGGTTTATTTCGATGCGATCTTAGCACACGGTAATCAAGCGTTTACTGAAGATTGGATGGAGTCAACGTTTGAGAAATATTGGTCATATGCTGAAAAAGTCGTGAGCTGGACAAATAGTTTATTGGTTCCACCTCAACCTCATGTTGTTGAGCTACTAGGTGCAGCCTCTCAGAATCACAATTTAGCTTCTCAGATCGTTAATAATTTTGATGATCCACGTAACTTTTCACCGTGGTGGTTTGACGAAAACGCAGCGAAAGAATTATTAGAAACAGATCAAGTTTCTCAAGTGGCTTGATGGAACTGAGGTGTTAAAAATGGATGTATTAGATAAAATTAATCTGCAAGAGATTGACATCAGTAATCCTCGCGAGATTCGTAATCTTCTTGGTCAGTTTGCCACAGGTGTTACCGTAATCACCACACGTGGAACGGATGGACGAAAAGTGGGTATGACAGCCAATTCATTTTCTTCGTTGTCATTAGATCCACCGCTGGTATTGTGGAGCTTGTCGAAAACAGCACCAAGTTTGCCCGATTTTGTTGCAGCTGAGCACTTTGCAATTCATATGTTAACGAAGGAGCAGCATCAGCTTTCTACCCATTTTGCCCGTGGTGCACAAGATAAGTTTGCCACAGTTGATCATGGTGAATGTGATACAGGTGTTCCATTACTGAACGAAGCACTTGCTACACTTGTCTGTAAAAATGTACAGCAATACGAAGGTGGCGATCACTTGATTTTTATCGGTGAAATTCAAAAATATCAACAAACTGCTGGTGAGCCCTTAGTGTTTCATGCTGGTCGTTACCAAATTGCAGCGAGCCATCCAGACCTTTAATCATTGCTTTAAAAACCACGATGAACAATCGTGGTTTTTTATGGGAAATACACATGAAAAATAAAATTATATTAAGTGCTTTAACCTTGTTTACTACAGCAAATTCATCACATGTTTTTGCTTATGATTTACCGACTGTGAATTTGGGTATGACCAGCTTTCTAGATGGTGGACTACCAGCTGGAGCTGGTTGGTATTCGCAAACGTATTTTCAACATTATGACAGTGATAAGTTGAGAGATACGAGTGGACAAAAGCTTCCGCTGCCCAAAACAGATTTAAATTATCAAGTGATTGTCGAGCAATTAAGTTACATGTCGACCTATAAACCGACTGCTCATTCAAGTCTAGGTTTGAATTTACTTATCCCTTATTTAAGTAAAATAAGTGTTGACGATGGTTTAAATAATCAAGCCTTAAAAGCTAAAAGTGGATTTGGAGATTTGATGATTGGTCCATTTCTCCAGTTTGATCCAGTCATGGGTGAACAGGGACCAAAATTTGTCCATCGAATTGAATTACAGATAAATTTGCCAACAGGGGAATATCAGCAAAACCGTGATATTAATCCGGGTAATAATGCATTTTCCTTCAATCCATATTGGGCTGCAACGTATTGGTTTAATCCGAAATGGACAGCTTCGACACGCGCTCATTATTTGTATAATTTTAAAAATGATGATCCAACTTATGGTTTTGGTGCTGCTGATGACATCCAAGCGGGGCAAGCAGTACACATTAACCTAGCATCTGAATATGCTGTACATGATCAGATTCGATTGGGTTTAAGTGGGTACTATTTAAAACAGCTTACCGATACTAAAGTTGATGGTGTAAAAGTCGATGGTCGCAAAGAAAGTGTGTGGGCAGTTGGACCTGGACTTATGTATAGTCACTCGCCAAAAAATCATGTCATCGCAAATGCATATTTCGAGCATGATGCAAAAAATAGAACTGAAGGCGATCGATTTCAAATTCGATACATTCATCATTTCTAATCAAAAAAAGCCTGTGATTTCACAGGCTTTTTTATTGACAGACATAAAATTAAGAGAAGAGTGAATTTTGTGTAATCTTACGCGTTGATGATGGCAGCTCGCCATAACGACGTTTGTACTCTTGTGAAAAACGACCTAAATGAGTAAAGCCCCACTTAAATGCAACATCAGTGACCGTGGCATGTTCATTATTCATCAGTTCAAGATGAGCTTGTTCAAAACGAAGCTCACGTAAATATGCCATAGGGGTAATGCCAAAATGGTTTTTGAATCCTGCAAAGAGTGTTCGTGCACTTACACCTGATTGTTCCGCCAAGACTTCTATGTTGAGTGGTTCATGTAAGTGGTGGTGAATGTATGCTTCAGCACGTTTGATAAAGTAGGGCGCTAATTTTTTCTCATGATGAGAATTTGCTTTAAAAAAAGCATTATTTGGTTGTCCATAAATTAGCGCATTAAATAGATTTGATTCAAACTGCTTAAATGCAAGTGGGTGGTGGAGAGGATGATGCTCACATTTAAGTGCATCCATCATGGTTCTCAAAAGTTGCAGAAAATAACCACCAGATTGAGTGGTAAAATCAAGTCGAGGATTAAAAATTACATTTTTTTGTTCAGATTTCACGATATGTTGCTGACAATGATGTGCAAAATCATCTTTTGAAATTTTGAGAATGAGTTGAGGGGAGTGAGCACGCCAGCGCATTCTGAGTGATTGGTCAGGTGAGATAATGGACGCTACTTCTGAGTATGAAATAAATTTATCTTGACCAAATTCAATTTCAGCATAACCTCGAGTAGGAATCTGAATAAGATAAAACTTTTCAAGTTGATCTGGTTCGATCAATACATCTGCGCCATATTCCAAGCGGCTGATAGAAAGAGCCCCAGTTTGAACATGATGCATGCTTGCACTAAAATTTTTAGCTGATTTTAACACTTTAAGAGCATGAGGCTTAAAAATTTGCCCTACATTTTTACAAGTTTCGCTCAAATCTGCTTGATTGAAGACCAAGTTTTGACTGTTGAAAATTGATTCATTACTAAAATTTTGCCCAGTTAGCTGAGAGGAATGAAGCTGGTTCATTGTGAATCCTTTTGGCTCATTAGTAGTCCGTACCACGACAGTAGTGTTAAATTGATATCATGGAATGAGATTTACGATATAAATAAATGAAGCAATATTCAGACCAGAAATAATAATTTTAAAATATAATAGCTATAGTGGTAATTGAAAAAAATTACATTTATTTATATCAGTCCTATCCTTAGGACGTTATTTAAAAATCTATCTCTATAATCGCTGAATGTCAAATAATACCGAATTTTTTATCATTATGATTTTAATATAAGTTAATGAAAATATTATAAAAAATAAAAATACCTTTTAAGTAATATAAGATACCAAATTAGTATTTTTTAATTTACTAATCTGTGTTCAAAAATATATGTAAATATTTAGTCGAAGCAAAGAGACTTTATTTCGACATTATTATTAAAAATGTTTTATAGTATTTATCATGATTCAAAATAGCTAGGTGAACAGGATGATCACACTCAGCCAACATAAGGATCTTAGTCACGCATCGCGTGAATTGAATGTTGCTCAACGATTAATGAGCCTTATTTGTGGTTCACATCAATTAGAAACTGCTCGTAAAGATCAGCTTGATTTTCATTATTCAGGTATACGCTTGCCGAGTAAAAAAATGGCAATTGGCTGTATCAGTTATGGCACAGATGTGTCTATTCAAATTCAGCAGCTAGGTGCATACAGTATCAGTTTGCCTATTCATGGACAGCAAACATTGCGTATGAATGGAGAAACTCATTTATCACACAGTAATAATGGAATCATTGTTTCTAGTCAGGATCAGCAAGAACTGATCATTCACCGTAATTGTAAAAAATTTCAAGTGGTGATTCCTGAAGAAAGTGTCAAATCTGTACTTTCCAACTTGCTTTCTAAACCTGTTAAAGAGCGGGTGATTTTTGAACCAGATATGCCATTTAGTGAAGATAACTTCCTAAGATTGTGGTGGAATAATATTCAACAATGTTTATCGCTCAGGCAAGATTATTCTCGTTTTGATGGTTTAAATCTGCTTTCTCAAGATTATGAAAGTTTTTTGATTAAGGCTTTGCTTTTAACCCAGCACAATAATTATTCCAATGAATTAAGATCGCTCCAAGAGTATCAGCTTCCGAAGCCAGTCATGGTGGTCAGAGAGTTTATTCATCGTTTTGCAGATCAAGAGTTGGATGCATCAGATTTAGTCATGATATCGGGGACATCAAAATCGACTTTATACCGTGAGTTTCAACAAGCGCTGCATATGAGTCCTATGGATTATTTAAAAAACTATAGACTTGAACAGATTCATCATGCTTTGCTGCAGAACAATGTAAATATTTCCATTTCAAGATTGGCTTATGACTGGGGATTCAGACATTTAGGACGATTTTCTCAAGAATACAAAGCCAAATATGGGGTTCTCCCGAGTGAAACTCTTAAAATTATGGTTTAAAAAAAGCCCCTTTATTGGGGGCTTTTTAATGACTGATTTTAAATTACTGCGTCATTTCAGCAGTTGATGTATTAGCTGATTCAGGTTGTTTTAGTCCTTTTAATGCGAGCGCAATAAACGAAATAAATGTCGGAATTGCTAGGACATAGAAAATACCTGCAAGAGATAATTCAAAAGTAAAAATCAGTGATCCGTAGAACGCACCTAAGATCGCACCGATACGACCAATACCATGCATCCATGAAACACCTACACCGCGGCACACTGAAGGGTAGAACAGTGCTGTTAATGGAAGTAGTGATGATTGAGCACCCACTAATAATGCGCCAATTAAGAAAATTGCAATACCGAGTAAAACAATACTTTGGCTTACGAATGCTGCAACGAAGAACAATACAAATGCTGCGAGATAAGAATATTTAATCACAGTATTTGGATTAACTTTATCCATATACCACCCCATAAAGCATGCACCTATTACACCGCCGAATGGGAAAATCGCTGCAATTAAACTAAACTGCTCTGTTGTAAATCCAGCGGTTTTAAGAATAGTTGGCATCCAGCTGGTTAACAGATAAAACACCATTAGGCTGGTAAAGCAACACAGCCAAAGCATTGCCGAACCCCAAAAGTATTTGCTAAATAAAATTTTAACAGGGCTTTGTTTAGGATCTAATACTTCTGCTTCAGGTAGAACAAATACAGTACTTTGATCAAATGTTTGACCGTGAATCTTCTCAAGAATTGGTTTTGCTTTTTCTTGACGATTTTGTTTGATGAGGTATTGAGGTGATTCAGGTAACTTGGTAATCAAAAATACCAATACAATGAGTGGGATTACACCGCCAATAATAATGACATTTGCCCACCCTTGATTCTCTAATAAGAACGCAGATAAGACACCGCCACTTGAGATCCCTAACATAAATCCGCAACCTGCTAATCCGGTCAGGAATGCTTTACGTTTTAGAGGCATGTATTCGGATACCATTGTGCTGATATTCGGCATAGCCGCACCAAGTCCGACCCCTGTAATAAAACGATAGATCATAAGTTCTTGTGTGTTAGAAGCAAATCCACACATGATGGTGAAAATTGAAAACAACAAAGTCGTCATTACGATGACACCCTTGCGTCCAAATTTATCTGATAATGGTCCTGAGATAATGGCGCCGATCGACATGCCTACTAAGGCCGCACTCAGCACAGGTGCTAGATCTGGTTTTGAAATCCCCCAATCATCTAACAATGCTGGTGCAATAAAGCCTAAGATGCCAGTGTCTAATCCATCACAGAAAAAAACCAAAAACCCCAGAAAGAAAACTGTCCATTGTAAAGGGGACATTTTTTCCCGATCAATAACGTCATTTACAATTATTTTTTGCATTTAAAATTTCCATATATTCAAACGTTAGAACAAAAAAGGACTATCGTTTGCAAAGAATATTAACGATAGTCCTTAGTGATTGTCATCAGCTCATTTAATTATCTAGAGCTATGACTTTGAATAAACTTCTCACTGTAAACACGTCCGTTGTCTATCTGGTGATCAGCTAACCAATTTTTGACAGCATCGATCATTGGTGGCGGACCACACAAATACATATCGAATGCTGATTCGCTTAATTGCGATTGATCTAAATGTTCGTGGATAAATCCTTTTTTTCCAGTCCAATCATTAGAAGGTTGTCCGATTACGGGATGATACTCAAAGTGTGGAATCTTAGCTGAGTATGCTTTTAACCTTTCTTGTTCACACAAATCTTGCTCTTTGTTTACACCATAATACAGATGTACTGGTGGAATTTGAGGTTGTTTCACAATTTGATCTAGCATTCCTAAAAATGCTGACAATCCAGTACCTCCTGCGACAAAGACTAATGGCTTGTCTTTTTCCACTTCGCGAAGATAAAAACTTCCTAAAGGTGCTTCGAGTAAAATTGTATCCCCAACTTTTGCTCGATCTCGCAGATAGTCACTCATGAGACCTTGCGGGAGTAAGCGAATTAAAAACTGTAATTGATTACCTTCATTGGGTAAATTGGCAAAGGAATAAGAACGCCAATCATTTGCACCAGGAATTTTTAATCGAGCATATTGACCCGGTAAATAATCAATTTTCTGCGTATGTTGACTGGCATCTACATGAATGATTGCCGTAGTTTCAGAGACTAATTCTACGTGAGTCACTTTGGTTTCGAGTTGAAGTGTTTCACCAGCATTACAGAAACTTGAGTCATGATCGAAATAGAATGCAGCATTCGATTGCACTCGTGTTTGACAAGCTAAAATTTTACGCTCTGCCAGATCACGTTCGGTTAATGCTTCTTCATCGACATAATCTTGAGTGTAATTGCCACTTTCACATTGCCCTTGACAGGTTGCGCAAACGCCTTCACGGCAGTCTAAAGGCAATGTGATACCTTGACGGAACGCAGCATCAAGTAAAAGCTCATCATTATTCACAGAGATAAAGAACGTTTTACCATCTGCAAAGTTGAGTGCAACAGAATGACTCATTCTTTTACTCCTTAAACGTGATAGAAGTCGAGCACAGAATCAATTTTGTCATTCAACAAAATGGTGTGCTGTTTACGAATGCGGAAAGTGTCTTCATGTTGACGAAGGATATAAGTGACATGCCCGTAAAAATAGCCTTCTAAACCTTGGCGGTTATAGAATGTCGACCAACCCGCTTTAACTTCTAATAATCCGTCTTCAAGTGTTTTTACACGGATGTTGTGAATCGCATGCATGAGACGCGGAAGGGGCGTAGCTGATGCAGCTTTACCAGTTCCTATACGGAATACGCGATCTTCAAGGCCAGCACGGTTTTCATAATAGATATATGAAAGCCCTTGGTTTGGATCAGTGACGTATTCATGGTCACTAATCCATTGTGGAATGTGGTATTCGCTGTCTTCGTCATAGAGTTCTAGATATGCGTCCCATTCATAGTTGTCACAAAGCGCAGATTTTTCATATAAAAATTGAGAAACTTGATGTACAAGAGCTTGTGTCATGATTAAGCCTCCTCAGTTGTCGCTTGTGATGCAGGGCATTCGTGTGGTTCAGAAGTATCTTCAGTGAGTTTAAGTGCTTTATTTTTTAAGCCTTTTAACATGAGATCGCGCCAAACTTGGTGTTGATTGACATATAAACCTTCTTGAGTGATTTCAGTACCCGTGATGACTGGTTTGATCCCTAATGTTTGAGCATTCGGGCTGTCGCCATAATTCCACTTGTGATAACCGCGCGAAATGTCACTCCAGCGTTCTAAACGAGCTTGGAAACCACGCTGTTGTTCACGGAATTCGACTAAATCGTCAGGTGTGCCTAAGCCCGATACGTTGAAGAAATCTTCGAATTGACGAATACGGTTACGACGTGCTTCAGCCGACTCACCTTTAACACCAATACACTGGCTAATGACTTCAGTTTTATTCCACGCAACTGGACGAATAATACGAAGTTGCGAACTGATTTGATCCATAAAGAAAAGGCTTGGGTATAAGTTCAAGTTTCTGAGACGATGCATTGCCCATTCAGCACGTTTTTGACCATATTTTTCAACCAGATATGGCATCACAGTTGCGTAACCAGGACGTACAGTTGGGTTAGGCATGTCACTAAACAAAACGTTATGACCATTTTTAAATGAGAACCAACCATCATCAGTTGTGTCATCACCAGCACCTAATTTACTGTAATCAAGTGTGTCCTTTGGTCCTGTCCCTTTTTGTGCATTCAGTTGCTGACGATATTGAACTGTAGAGACATAGTTATAGTGAACAGTACTTACGTGGTAGCCATCTACACCATTTTCATTTTGTAGTTTCCAGTTTCCAGCAAAGGTATATGCTGATTTACCCGGTAAAACTTCTAATTCACCTGTAGGTGATTGTTCAACCATAAGATCAAGGAAAACACGTGTATCACCTAAATAATCTTCTAAGGTGTCTGTAGCTGTTGTATCTAAGCTAACGAAGACAAATCCTTTATAACTTGCAATACGTGCTTTTTTTAGACCTCGTGATGATTTATCAAAGTCATCACAATACTCACCAGGAGCTTTAACTTTTACGAGGCGACCATCCGATTTGTAACACCAAGCATGGAACGGGCAGGTAAATGTGGATTGATTACCTTTAGCAACTCGGGTCAATGTAGCACCACGGTGCTCGCAGGCATTGACCATTGCATTTAAATTACCTTGACCATCACGGTTAATGATGAGCGGTTGGCGACCAATTTGAACAGTGACAAAGTCATTTGGTTTTGGAATTTCACTTTCATGACACGCGTAGATCCACACCTTTTCAAAGATCATTTCCATTTCTAGATCAAAAAGTTCTGGTTCAGTAAACATGTCACGTGCGATACGATAGACGCCATCCTCTGGTCGAAAATCGATACATCCTTCAATAAAATCATGCCATTCGATGCTGCTACGAGATCCCATGGTCTAACTCCTTATATCACTTGATTTCATTTATCTTTGAATCTATTGAACAGTGATTAACGGAGTCAGGCTATCCAGTTTGTTCTAATCGTTATCCATTTTTTCTCAAATATTATATGGAGAAGGTAGTTAAAAATATGAGTGGGATTCAAAAGTCGTACTTTGGGACTATAAAAACAAAAAGCCGATGCATCTTTGATACATCGGCTGATAAAAGCTAAAGGAAATCGTTATTTGGCAATTCCAAGCTCTGTCAAATGAAGTCTTAGGATTCGTCTTAATTCCAACACAGCTTCAGGCGTTTCCTGAATTGAGTGACCACCTTTGATAATAATCTCAGATTGTGCCCCTTTAAGATGCGCACTCTGATAAGGCACGATCCCATCTGACATAACAGTAGGATCTTTACTCTCAGTCACATTCCCCATGATGGAGTGAAATTTAAATCCTTTAATTGGCGTCACAGGTGAGGTTAATTTGGTGAAAGGAGAGTTGTGACTCAGATCACTCGGACCATTTTGAATCAATCCATGACCTAAGTCTTTGACAAAATGTTTAATATTAATATCTTTATCTGAGAGCGATTCAGCAAATGCACCCAAGAATGCACCTGGCAACTTGATCACTTTACGCGCAGCTCGTGTAAACCAACGATCAGCATAATCTGTCCCTCGATGAGGTGCTGCTAAGAAAATAGCACGATTAAAATGTGGCACAGGTTTGATTTGTAAACGAGCTTTAAATAAAGGTTCATTCTTAAAGCGGCTAATTTGAGAATTTTTTAATTGAGACAATGCAGATTGTGTTAAATCAGCTTGGCTCACCAATAATCTTGAAATAATACCACCCATACTATGTCCAATCAGAACTGCATCTTTAGCTGATGCTGTAGATTGATCAAGTGAATTAAATGCTTGTTGAATGATCGCATTCACCTGAAAGCGACTTTCTAAAATTGGCATATTGGTTGAGTAAAATACTTGCCAAACTTGATAATGCTCTCTTAGAACATTATCTCCCATAATGTCATTGGTTAATGCAATCCAAGCTTCTGGACTGCTTGCAAGTCCATGCACCAAGACAATAATTTTTTTGTTTGGATTATAGGGTTCGAGCATAAAGAGATGAGGCATTGTGATTGTATTGTCACGATCAATCAAACTCAAATATGCAGCAGCACCTAAGTTATTTTCGGCAAGCCACAAACCATAAGGTGCAGAATAATTCGCAGCTAAGGGATAAACTTTTCCACCTACTTTTAATTGATCTAATCCATAAGGATCATAAATATTCAGGGTGAAATGCGGGTCATTCAGAATATCCTCTACATTACTTTGACGCGCAGGCTCAGCGGTCATCGTGACTGAAAGATAACGTGGTGGATGAATGTTAGGATTACGACCATTTTTATAAGCGTGATTTAATGGATCTACAATATATTTACCCGAATCGCTATTTCGCTCTGGCGCTGGAAGCGTTGCGACAAATTCCGCACCGAAACCATCTCGACGGTTAATCGAACGCAATCCGCTAAAATTGAGATTGTAGCTTGAAAGCAGGCTATCTAATTTTCGATTAGCAATCTGAGGGTAATGGTCATAGTTGATGGTATAAATGCTTTGACCAATTTTTATTTGTTTGGGAACTTTTTCACCCGTATAGCGCATACCATAGGTCATCACCATTTTCGCCAAGGCTTGATTGTAGAAATCTCGTATTTGAACTTGTCTATTATCGAAAATACGGTCGCTTGGTTGGCGTTTTGTCTTGAATAGATAGGCATAACTATAACGAATACTTTTATCAAGCATTGCTAACTGTTGGTCAAGACATTGACTATAGTTTTCTTGATGAAGTTTTTGCTTTTCTTCTGACTGATATTTATTAATTAAACTGGTATTACAATCAGAAGAATTACTGAGGGTTAATGCCCGTGTCAAATATGCTTCACTTGCAGTTGAATACAGTTGTTCATCTTGAATTTGTTTTATTTTTTTTAGATCAGATACGCATTTATCTGGATCATTAGAACAACTTTCAGCCTCACTGCCTGTCATGGAGAGGACATTCAGACTCGCTTCACTCATTTTTTTACGCGTTAATATGCTATCTCGTTCATTCGCGATCGAAACATTAAGCGCTTGATTTTTTACACTGACGACTTGGCAACCTGTCATAAATAGTGGTGTTGCGAGCAGTAGGACGCCGATGTATTTATTGTTCATCATAAACATATTTTCAACTGTCAGCATGAATCATTAACGCTGAGCATACGTTATTTTTAGGGAGATAAAAATAAGTGCTAAAAAAAATAGACTGAATGATCAGTCTATTTTTTTTTAATAAGATTATGATTTCGCTGGATTGTTTAAAATTTGCCAAACATTGTAACGACCTTGTTTCTCAATTTCTTGAATCAAGCGGTCAGCAACTTCAGTTTCTTCAGGATATTTCACCTTGTAATTTTTTAAAGTTGTGATTGCATTTTTCTTTTGGCTCAATGCGAGGTAGTTATTAACAGCTACGAGATAAGCTTCTTGAACACCCGCTTTGATGGCCTTATCGATATATGGAATAGCTTCTTTTTGACCACCACCTTCAGACAAAGAGAAACCAAACCAGAAGTTCGCTTCAGCGTCTTCTTTGTTGATCTTAAGGATTTGTTGTGCATATTTTAAAGATTTAGTGGTGTAAGCAGAACCAAGATCAAGGTTACGACCCAATATACTTGCTTTAAATGCACGAATTAAAATATCGAATGACGCGTTATCTTTCGCTGCTAAAGTATCTAGTTGAGCTGAAACTTCACGTAATTTAGCTTCAAAACCGCGACGTTCTTGACGATCTGTAAAGCGAGGAGGATAGTGACGTGCTTTACCTTCAACCATCTGGAGGAAGTCATCAATTTCTGTAATATCGATTTCATTTTGACCCGCTAAAACCGTGTATTTCATCGCACGTTGTGAACTATTCACAGTCGGTACGATTAATTTGTTTTGGTCGAGGATCATCTTTCTGTTTGGATTATTTGGATCAGTCACCTCAAGTTTTTGAAGTGGTGCAGCAGCAGCTTTTTTAAGTTCAAGCTCGAATACTGGAGGTTGGCTATAATTAAAAGGATTTAATGCATAAAATGGCGCACTTAAATCAGGCTCAGAAAAGACGATTGGATCGTTTGTTTTAGATTGTTTTTTAACTGCTGGAGAGCTACAAGCACTCAATAATGAAACAGCGATCATGGTGGCAATAAGGGGCTTAATCGTCATATTTTCTTCCAATATTATGTTTTTAAATTCTAGTTCAGGTTGTATCTGAGTCTATGAAAAGTCGAAACAACATGCAACTCAGATTCACCTAACTTAGTCAAACTTATACATTAAGCTTTTGATTGTGCAGTTTGAGCTTCGCACTCACGACGAACTTCGTCAATGATTTTTAACTCTTCAGCACTAAATGGTTGTCCATTACTTTGAGCGTTATTAAATGTTGGATCAAGTAATGAAAGTCGCTGACATAGAGTGTTCATGCGCTTTTCATTGTGCTGTATACGATCCAATAATACTCGCATACCTTCTAACATAGGATCTGATTGATCTTGGGTTGTCGCATAAGGCTGAAAACCGATGCTTTCTGCATAATTGCGTCGTTCGGATTCTTTGTCCAAATCTTTTTGCTGATTTTTAATAATAAATCGCGCTGGGTTACCTACGGCAGTAGCACCTTCAGGGACTTCTTTGGTGACCACAGCATTCGAACCCACCTTCGCATTCTTATGCACGGTAAATGGTCCTAAAATTTTCGCACCTGCGCCAACGACTACACCATCTTCTAAAGTTGGGTGACGTTTGCCTTTATTCCAAGTGGTGCCACCTAATGTCACGCCATGATAGAGCGTCACATCATCACCAATTTCAGCTGTTTCCCCAATGACCACACCCATACCGTGATCAATAAAAAAACGTTTGCCAATTTTGGCACCTGGGTGAATTTCGATACCAGTTGCAAAACGACTAAAAGAAGACAGCATGCGGGCTGAAGTTTTACACTCTTTTTTCCAAAGCTCATGCGCAACACGATGCATAATCAGTGCGTGAATTCCTGGATAAGTGGTTAAAACTTCAAATGTGTTGCGCGCCGCAGGATCGCGGGCAAACACAGCTTGAATATCTTCTTTAAGCTGTTTAAGCATCTTTTGATTTCTCTTTAGAATCTGACTTTTTCCATGTGCCATTGTTCAATGCCTGAACACGACTGAAAATACCTCTAAGAAGATGGTACTCCATACGATCTAATTGTATACGTCCGAATAAGCGACGCAAGCGTAAAGGCAATAATCGTGGGTTTTCTGGGTCTAAAAACTCGATTTCGTGCAACATTTTTTCAAAATGAGGATAAAATTGTTCCATCTGTTGATGTGTTACCAACGGCTCATCCCAATGCATAGAATCTTCATCAGTCACTTTCATAACTGCTTGAGGATCTTCAACTTGTTCCATGAGAGCCGTGGTCGCCATTCGCATTTCATAGCAAATAATTTGAATGGCTTGAGCGACATTGAGTACCCCATAGTCTGTATTCACAGGGATGGTCACATGGTAATTCGCCAAGGCCAACTCTTCATTGGTTAATCCGCGATCTTCACGCCCAAATATTACGGCAATTTCTTGTTGTTCTTTGATCACCGCTTGCATCGATTTATCAGCAGCAGGCCGAGCATCTAATAAAGGCCATGGAATAGTTCGGCTACGAGCACTTGTACCAAAGACTAAATGACAATCTGCGATGGCTTCTTCAAGCGTTTCTACAATCTGAATTTGATCAATTAAATCGGTTGCACCTGCTGCAAGTGCATCAATATCAGGATGAGGATAAGTTTTAGGTGCTACTAAAACCAATTTTGAAAGCCCCATGGTTTTCATTGCTCGAAGTGCGCTACCGATATTCGCAGGCAGGGTAGTATTCACCATGACAATACGCACATGAGACAAATGCGCTGAGACAGCAGCATTATCAATTAAATTCATAAATCTTCCAAAATTAAGAGTATTGACTGACTTCCGTCATGTATTGATCCATTGCTTCATCCATACTGATCTGGTCAGGTGGAGAGGCATGTGATGTGATGACTGGTTCTGATTTTGGTTCCACGGCGTGGGAACGTGCAGCTTTTGACTTGACATGATACTCCACATGTAAGGCCTCTTTACCAAAATAGTCGCGCAGTTTGAACAATAAGTCATCGAGTGGTGCGACATTCCATTGCGGTGGTAAATGAAAATCAGCCGTTGCATATGGAAAGTCGAGTTGTACTTGTAATGGCACATGCTGACACATATCTACATTACAAAATGGTTGAATGATCTGCGAAAGCTCTTGACCAAGATTTGGCTGAATATGCTCAGGTTGTAATTTGATGAGGATGTGATTCGCACGTTTTTGACGAATTTCATTTAATGTAAACGCTTTTGTAAGACGTCCCATCGGACGGTCGAAGCCTTCACGTTCATAAATTTCACCTTCAATCACGATCACTCTTTCATTCACAATAATGTCTTTAAAACGTTGGAAGCGTTCATGATTTGCTGAGACTTCAATTCGAGCAGTACCATCATCGAGTGTGATCATCATGCGGTTAGGGAAATTTGCGACATCCACAACCAAGCCGGCAAATACTGTAGTCACGCCACGACGTGTTGGAGTCAGCTCATTAATTTTGTTAGAAATAAATGCTTTTAACTCGGGGCGATACACATCAATCGGGTGTCCCGTTAAGTATAAACCTAAGGTGTCTTTTTCACCTTTTAAACGGACTTCATCAGACCAAGGTTTTACAGGTTTAGTAGGTTTACGTTGAACTTCTTCAACTTCACCAAATAAATCCATAATGCCAGTTTCGCGATTTGAACGAGCTTGTTCGGCAGCTTGTACAGCTTCAGGCAATTGAGCCATTAAAGTCGCGCGTTCAAGTCCGAGACAATCTAATGCACCTGAGCGAATCAAAGCTTCAAGTGTACGTTTATTGATTTTCTTCAGATCAATGCGATGGCAGAAATCAAATAAATCTTTATAAGGTCCAAGTTGCTTACGTGAATCAATGACGGATTGCATAGCTGCTTCACCAACACCCTTGATTGCACCTAGACCATATACAATGGTTTTTTCATCAATTGCATGGAATTGATAAATCGACATATTGACGGAAGGTGGTAACACGTCGAGACCATTGTTACGACAGTCATCAATCAAGAATACGATACTATCCGTGTTTTGCATTTCCGAAGTCAGTACAGCGGACATAAACTCAGAAGGATAGTGTGCTTTTAACCAAGCCGTCTGATAAGCCACTAATGCATAGGCTGCAGCATGTGATTTGTTGAAACCATAGCCTGCAAATTTTTCCATATAGTCGAAGATATGGTTCGCCGTTTGCTCATCGATATCTTTTTTTGCAGCACCTTCAATAAAGATTTGGCGTTGTTTAACCATCTCTTCAGGTTTCTTTTTACCCATCGCACGACGAAGTAAGTCCGCACCACCTAGACTATATCCGGCACAATACTGAGCTGCTTGCATAACCTGTTCTTGATATACCATAATCCCATAGGTAGGTTCTAAGACACCTTCTAATAGAGGATGTAAGTATTCGAACTCTCCACCATGCATACGATGAATAAAGTCTGGAATTAGATCCATTGGGCCCGGGCGGTACAATGACACGAAAGCAATAATTTCTTCAAATTTACTTGGGCGTGCTTCCTTGAGCATTTTTTTCATGCCCACGGATTCAAATTGGAATACCGCAGTGGTATTTGCTTCGGCAAATATCGAATATGCAGCTTTGTCATTTAGCGGAATATTCTCAATCTTTAGAGGTATATCAAACTTCAATCGTTGGTTAATGTGCTGAATAGCATCTTCAATTACAGTAAGATTTCGCAATCCCAAGAAGTCAAATTTAACAAGTCCTGCCGCCTCAACATCGTCTTTATCAAATTGAGCGACACGACCGGTACCATCTTCGTCACACAGTACAGCTGAGAAGTCCGTAATCTTGGTCGGTGCGATTACAACACCACCTGCGTGCTTACCAGTGTTACGCGTTATTCCTTCAAGTTTAAGCGCCATTTCCCAGATTTCTGATGCATCTTCATAATCTGGGTTGGATGGGTTGGTTACAATATCTTTAAGTTGTGGTTCGGCTTCTAAAGATTCTTCTAAACTTAAACCCAAAGGTTTAGTCGGGATCATTTTAGAAATACGATCTGCTAAGCCGTAAGACTTACCTAAAACTCGTGCAACATCTCGAATTGCACCTTTCGCTGCCATCGTACCAAAGGTTGCAATTTGAGATACAGCGTCACGCCCATAAGTTCGTGCTACATAATCAATTACACGATCACGACCTGCGATACAAAAATCCACGTCAAAGTCTGGCATCGAAACACGTTCAGGGTTTAAGAAACGTTCGAAAAGAAGTCCGTATGGTAGTGGATCTAAATCTGTAATTTTTAAACTGTATGCAACTAATGAGCCTGCACCTGAACCACGGCCCGGGCCTACAGGTACGCCATTGTTCTTGGACCACTGAATGAAGTCCATGACAATCAAGAAGTAACCTGGGAATCCCATCGAGTTAATGATCTTGATTTCGAAATCTAATCGATCGTCATATTCTTTGCGAATATCAGGCCAGTCTTCTCCACGTTTCTCCACAGGATAAAGGTGATTAAGACGTTCTTCTAATCCTTCTTTAGACAAATGGGCAAAGAAGGTATCAATTGTATGACCTTCAGGAATTGGATAGTCAGGTAAAAAGTATTTACCTAAGCGAAGTGTCACATTACAGCGTTTAGCAATTTCAACTGTATTTTGAATAGCACTGGGGATATCAGCAAATAACTCCACCATTTGCGCTGTTGTTTTGAAATATTGCTCAGGGCTGTAAGTACGTGGACGACGATTATCACCTAAAACATAGCCATCTGCGATGCAGACGCGCGCTTCATGGGCTTCAAAGTCTTCTTCTCTAATAAAATGAACATCATTATGAGCGACAACACCGATTTGATATTTTGCGGCTAATTTAACAGCTTCAATAATAAAATCTTCTTCTTGTGGGCGATTGGTGCGCGTGAGTGCTAAATAGACACGATTGCCAAATTTTTCTATCCAAGCTTCAAGTAAGGGTTCAGCTTTTTCAGGGCTACTTGAACACAGCATTTCTCCAACATCACTTTTAATCCCTAAAAGTGCAATCATGCCCGGCGCTTGTTCTAACACCCATTCTTTTTTTACACACGGGATACTGAGTTGTTGTCCTTCAATAAAGCCGCGCGATACTACTTCAGTTAAACTACGCCAACCCTCATTATTCATCGCCAGTAAAGTCATACGATGTGATTCATCATTCAAACGAATCACACTTCCTAAAATAGGTTTAATCCCTTTTTTAAGACACGAGGTATAAAACTTCACTGCTGCATGTAAGTTCGATAAATCTGTCATCGCGAGTGCAGGCATAGAATCCTGTACAGCAGACTTCATTAGATCAGGTATACGTACGATTGATTCAGTAATAGAAAATTCTGTATGAACACCGAGATGAACAAACTGCATAGATGAGTCCTTTACAAGAGCAGAGCGTATTTTATCATGCAAAGTGATTTAGAGCTGAGAATCCACGATATTTTATATGATTCGCACAAATTATCTTCGATTTGAATAAAGGCGATTTTATATCAATCAAAAAAAGTGCCATTCGGCACTTTTTTATAACATGAAAATTGGGCTTAATATTCCCAGAACATGCGTTGTATTTCTTTTGCATCTTTGGTTTTGGTTAAAGCAAGCGCGGTTAAAATTTTAGCTTTTTGAGGGTTGAAGTCATGTGCAACTACCCAACCATATTTGTCATCTGGCTGTTCGGCATTACGGAGAACGAATCCTTGTGGCACTCGTGAAGAACGTACAATTTGTATACCACTTTGCTGAAGTTGATTCAGCGTGGGAACAATATTTTTCGCGACTGAGCCGTTTCCTGTACCTGCATGGACAATGGCTTTAACCCCAGCCTTGGCATACGCTTGATAAGCATCAGGAATCATGTTGCCAGAGCCATAGACAATTTGAACTAATGGGAGTGTATCACCCTTAATATTCTCGATATTAAATTCTGACCGCTGATTAAATCGCTTAACAGAACTTCGGAACCAATAAGGTTTAGATTCTACTAACGTCCCTAAAGCTCCCCATTGGCTTACAAAGGCATTAGTATGAATATTAATGCCTTTAGTCACATCTCGAGCTGCAAAAATACTATCGTTCATAAGGACGAACACCCCTTTATTTTTTGCACTCGGGTCTGCTGCCAGAGCAACTGCACTATATAAATTTAGTGGGCCATCCGCAGATAAAGCCGTAGATGGGCGCATTGAGCCGACAACAACAATAGGTTTTTCCGTTTGTACGACTAGATTAAGAAAAAAAGCGGTTTCTTCTAAAGTATCTGTGCCATGTGTAATCACAATACCATTTACATCTGACTTTTTAACCAAATCATTGACTTGGCGGGCAAGGGAAAGTAATTCTTTGTCCGTAATACTTTCAGAAGCAACTTGCATTGCTTGTACGCCACTCACATTGGCTAAATCTTTAATTTGAGGGACGGCATTCAGTAAGTCATCTACTGGAACTTTTGCGGCAGTGTAAGTGGCGCTGTTGGTTGAACTAGCACCAGCACCAGCAATCGTTCCCCCAGTTGCAACGACAACAACGTTATTTTTAGCAAAGCTCGTTAGGGGTAATAACAAGCCAATCGATAGAGTCAGTGCGGTTAGCGTCTTTTTCATCTTTTTTCCTAAATGTTTTTTATAGTATTGTGCATGGATAATGCTTAATCACGATAAAGGAAAAGAAGGGTGCTTGTATATAATCAAAATGAAATTAATATCATGAAATAATCAAAATATTAAATATAAAACCCCCAGATTGAAATCTGGGGGTTTTAAATACATCATTCACATAAAACGACTGAATTAACGCATTTTCGCCAAGAATCTTCCTAAACGGTTAATCGCTTCACGAAGTTCATTTTCAGCAGGCAAGAACACCACACGGAAATGATCAGGGGTAGGCCAGTTGAATCCTGTGCCTTGTACCAATAACACTTTTTCTGCTTTGAGGAAGTCAAGCATAAACTGTTCATCATCCTGAATCGGATAAATTTCAGGATCAAGTTTAGGGAAACAATACATTGCACCTTCAGGTTTAACACAGCTTACACCTGGGATTTCATTCAACATTTGCCAAGCAATATTGCGTTGCTCATACAAACGACCACCTGGACGAATTAAATCGTTGATAGACTGGTAGCCACCCAATGCAGTTTGAATAGCATATTGAGCTTGATGGTTAGCACACAGGCGCATTGACGCGAGCATGTCTAGACCTTCAATATAATCTGCTGCACGTGTCTTATCACCCGTAATTGCCATCCAGCCTGAACGGTATCCAGCAATTCGATAGGATTTAGATAATCCGTTAAATGAAATACACAGTTGATTACCCGCAAGGGCAGCGACCGATACATGTTCGATTCCATCGTAAACGATCTTATCGTAGATCTCATCAGCAAATAAAATCAGGTCATATTTTTTTGCAAGAGCGACAATTTTTTCTAAGACATGACGTGGATAAACAGCACCCGTTGGGTTGTTCGGATTGATAATCACGATCCCACGAGTATTAGGCGTAATTTTGTTTTCCATATCCTGAATATCAGGATACCAATTATCTTCTTCATCACATTTATAATGAATTGCTGTACCACCAGAAAGATTAACGGCAGCAGTCCATAATGGATAATCTGGCATTGGCACCAGCATTTCATCGCCGTCATCTAACAGGCCTTGCATAGCCATTACAATCAGCTCAGAAACACCATTCCCAATATAAACGTCATTGACATGCATATTGAAAATACCTTTTTGTTGATAGTACTGACAAACCGCTTTGCGGGCAGGGAAAATCCCTTTTGAGTCTGTATAGCCAATTGCATTTGGTAAGTTCAACGCAACATCATTGATAATTTCTTGAGGTGCTTCAAAACCGAAGGGCGCTGGGTTGCCGATATTGAGTTTAATTATCTTATGTCCGGCTTCTTCCATTTCGTTGGCGGCGCGTAACACAGGTCCACGAATGTCATAGCATACATGCTCGAGCTTAGACGATTTCTTAATTTCGCGTGGAGTAGTGTTACCTAAAACGGACATATTCCCATCCAATTATTTTTGAGTGAATAAAAATAGATTACTAAATATCACAATCTATGTAGAAATTTAGCTAGAAATTTTTCAAGCTCTAGCGTAAATATGAAGGTACTGAAGCATGACATTGAATGTCAAAGATTTAAAGGAGTTAATCATGGGAAAACTCAATAAAACAGACCGAGAATGGCAAAGAGAGTTATCACCAGAGGAGTATCGCATTACCCGTCAAAAGGGAACTGAGCCTGCTTTCACAGGGCGATATTGGAATACCAAACAAGAAGGAACTTATGTTTGTCGTTGCTGTGGCGAACCTTTATTTACTTCAGAAACCAAATATGACAGTGGTTGTGGATGGCCTAGTTTTTATCGTCCAATCAACCAAACAGTCATTGAAGAACATGACGATCACTCACATGGCATGATTCGTACTGAGATTGTTTGTCATCATTGTGACGCACATCTAGGTCATGTTTTTGAGGATGGACCTGAACCTACAGGTCTTCGCTATTGTGTAAACTCAGCTTCATTAGAATTAAAAACCCAAGAAAAAAATGATGAGGAAACCTATCCATGACCAATATTTATCAATTTGAGGCAGAATTGCTAGAAGGGGAAAATAAGCAATTTTCGGACTATGAAGGTAAAGTGCTATTGATAGTCAACACAGCCAGCAAATGTGGATTTACGCCACAATTTGCAGGGTTGGAAGCGCTGTATGAAAAGTATAAAGATCAAGGTTTTGAGGTATTAGGATTTCCGTGTAATCAATTTGGTGGGCAAGATCCGGGTACGCACGAAGAAATTGGTAGTTTTTGCCAGAGAAATTACGGTGTATCCTTTCCGATGTTCGCTAAAGTGGATGTAAAAGGTCCTGAAGCCCATGTGATTTTTCGGTATCTCACCAACAACAGCAAAGGCATTTTAGGAAGTGGAATTAAGTGGAATTTTACCAAATTTTTGATTGGAAAAGATGGCAAAGTGCTTAATCGATATGCACCTACAACTAAACCAGAAAGCATTGAAGATGATATTCAAAAAGCGCTGGCTCAGTAAAAAAAATCAGCTCAATTGAGCTGATTTTTTTTATTCATTTAATTCAAGAAACGGTAATCGGCTAGATTTGCATTTTTGGTTTCTAGCCAATACTTCCATGTATAACTCGGCCAAAGTGAAAAATTCTTTCCGCCTTCTTGCTGATACCAACTCACACAGCCAGATTGCCAAACTGTGCCTGCAAATTTTTCTTGGATTTTACGGTTGAATTCTTCTTGGACTACATCTTTGACCACGATTGCTTTGGATTTGGATTTTTCTACAGCTTCAATCAGTTGTAGAATGTAATTCACTTGAGATTCGATCATAAAAATTACAGAGTTATGACCTAAAACAGTATTCGGGCCTAAAAGTTGAAAGAGATTTGGAAATCCTTTGGTAGAAATTCCATAGTAGCTTTCAGCACCCTCTTTCCATGCTTCTTTCAACTCAATACCATTTTCACCATAACATTTAAAATCTTTTAAATAAATTCGTGGATCAGTAATAAAACCAGTACCGTAAATTAAGCAATCTATTTCTCGTACTTGCCCATCTTTGGTAACAATCGCATTTTCAGTAATTTCTTGGATGCTGTCCGTCACGAGCTCTACATTCTTGCGATTAAATGTTGGGAAATATCGATTTGATACCAAAATTCTTTTACACCCCATGGTGTAATCTGGTGTCAATTTTTTTGCTATTTCTTTATCTTTGACTTGGAAGCGAATAAAAGCTTCTGCAAGTTTTTGACCCAGTCGCATCATTTGAGGTTTTACAATCGGAACTACCCGTGATTCATTTGACCAATACAAGCGCGCTCGATGCAATTTTCTAAACCAGTCGTATTGGGCAAACAGTTTTTTGTCTAAAGCATTATAAGCACGTTCATCGCGCGGTATTACCCATGCAGCAGTTCTTTGAAACACGTATAACTGTTTGGTTTTTGGTGCAATCTCAGGAATATATTGAATTGCACTTCCACCTGTGCCGATACTGGCTACACGTTTACCATTCAGGTCATAAGCATGATTCCAAGATGATGAGTGGAATACTTCGCCTTTAAATTTTTCGATACCTTTAATCTTTGGAATTTGAGGAATATGCAATGGACCAGAGGCAAAAATAAGGAATTGACTGCGTAGAGCACTTTGATTCTTGATGGAGATTTCCCACGCATGAGCTTGCTCATCGAAGCGTGTCGAAATGACTTCGGTATCAAATTGAATAAATTTTTTTAAATCATATTCTTGAATAAGATATTGAATATATTGAAAAATTTCAGGTGCTTCAGCATATCGTTTTGTCCAATCAGATTTAGGTGCAAAAGATAATGAATACATATGAGACTGCACATCACATGCAGCACCCGGGTATTGATTTTCACGCCAAGTACCACCTACATCTGTAGCTTTTTCAAGAATAACAAAATCTTTGATACCGCGTTTAAGAAGTTGAATAGCTGTGGCTAATCCTCCAAATCCGGCGCCGATAATCGCAATTTTAGTATTTTTCTTGATGAGTTGCGTTTCAGTTAAGTCGACTGAATTTGTATCTAGCTGATCTGATGTAATTTCCATTTTAATACTCGTTTATATTATTTGAAGCTATCATAAGCAGTCTGGACTGAAACTGACATGATTTCATTGACATTTAATATTGATATTTTCGGCAATATTCTTTCCCTTTTTTTTAGGGTAAAACATATGCAACTTTAATTTTAAAATTCTGTTTTATGAAAAGGTCGATTCTCGGTTTGTTGTATCTCATACAGGGCATGCGACAGGTCGGAATAAATGTGGACGAAAGATTGGAAGCTGTCGGTTTAAAGGCGGATGCCTTAGATCCGAGTTCAACGATTCAACCTGAATTAGAACAAATCATTCAAAGAATTATTGCTAAAGGGGTTAACCCGCTGCTTGGTTTGGATGTCGGTCAACATTATGCGCTCGCAGGCTATGGTCCGCTTCTCATGCTGTTGGTCACAAGCTCGAATGTCGGTGCGGCTCTCACAAATGGAATACGCTATCAAGCGCTTACCCATTTATCGGGTAGGCTTACATTAGAGCAGACGAGTGTCTATGCGGCTTTATGTTATGAGCCACTCAATTTACAAAGTGAAGTTGATGAGTTCAGGGCTCAATGTGAAATTTCAGGTACGGTTAAATTCGTGCAAGATATCTACAAAATGATAGGATTGCCCTTTCCTGAAGTGCAGATTGAATTGCCGTTTTCACGACCGAAAGAATCCATTTTTTTGAACAAGTATTTGAATTATTTCGGTGAACAAGTTCGGTTTGAACAAGAGAAATTTCGACTGATTTTTGATGCTGAAATTTTAGAATTGAAGTTGCCTTCAGCTGATCAAATCACATTTAATGTCCATCAACAAAGATGTAATGCTGAAATCGAAAGATTGAATGCACAACAATTGAATCAACACCAGTTGATTCAAAGAATTCACGATTATTTGGATTTACAAACGGGGCAGATTCCAACAATGGCAGAAACTGCTCAAGCATTGAATATTCCAGAGCGTACTTTGCGACATCAGCTTAACCAACTGGATACAAGCTATAAGCAAATACGGGAGCAACTCATTCGAGAGAAAGCGCTTCGATTAATTGAGTACAAAGAGTATTCAATCGAAGTAATAGCTGAAATGCTTGGATATTCAGAACCTGCAGCATTTAACCATGCTTTTAAAAGATGGTTTGGACAAAGTCCACGACAGTATGGGAAATAACCTCAGCATGTATGCTCAAATGGTATATGCCAAAGTGTTATTTATCATTTTTTTAAATATTCGTTATACTTCCGACGGCCTAAAAAAGTAATCAATATCTATGTTCCATTCTCATTCTTCGCAAAATAGTTTAAGTCACACTCCGCAATCACCTGCAGAACGTTATGCTCACGCAATTTCGTCAGGACAATTTATGCCTGATGATGCTCAAGCTCAAGCTGTACATGAACTTAATCGTGTTTGGGAAGAACTGATCTTACGATATAAAGCTTCTAAAAAAGCGTTTCGACGTTTTCGCCGTCAAACAGCCCCGAAGGGTGTTTATATGTGGGGTGGTGTTGGGCGTGGAAAAACTTGGTTGATGGACCAGTTTTATGATGCGATACCATTCCGTCGTAAGACGCGTATGCATTTCCATCATTTTATGCAATATGTGCATAAAGAGTTAAATAAAAATTCAGGACAGCAAAATCCACTCGACATCGTTGCTGATCAAATTTACAAAGATGCGGTTGTGATCTGTTTTGATGAATTCTTTGTATCAAATGTCACGGATGCGATGATTTTAAGTGATTTATTCCAAAAGCTATTTGTTCGTGGAATTACACTTGTTGCGACATCAAACATTGCACCAGATGGTTTATACAAGAACGGTATTCATCGCGACCGCTTTATTCCAACGATTGAAATGGTAAAAAAGAATTGTGTCATTTTGAATGTGGATGCAGGTGTTGACTATCGTTTGCGTGTACTGAAACAAGCGCAGTTGTTCAAATCACCTTTAAGCCATGATAATCAGGTATGGATGGCACAACGTTTTTCAGCATTAACCAGTGCTCAAAATGTGAGTGAAGAACCGATCATCATTAATGGACGTAATGTCGATACAATTGGTCATACTGAAGATGTATTATGGTGTGAGTTTTCTGAACTTTGTATGAAGCCACGAAGTCCTGCGGACTTTATCGAAATTGCGAACACTTATAACACTGTCCTAGTCAGTAATGTTCCCGATCTGAATGATTATTTATCAGAAGGAACACGCCGATTCATTTATTTAGTCGATGAGTTCTATGATCGTGGTGTTAAATTATTACTAACCTCACATGCCAGTATCATTGATATATATAGTGGCGAAAAATTAGCGTTTGAAATCGAACGCACACGTTCACGCTTACTCGAAATGCAATCAGATGACTATTTACAATCTGCGCATCGACAAATTGATATGCCTGCAGAATAAATGTGAAAATTCAAAAAACGAACCCAAACAGATGATGTTTGGGTTTTTTTATTTGGAGTGGAATAAATTTGAAATCGTCGCTTAAAAGCGTAGAGAAAATAGACATATTGGTTTAAATTAAATCAGATTTGATGGAAATTGGCACTTAAGTCTAATTTCTACCTTTATAAAACTTTATACACTGTAATTAGATTGTTGAATTAAAACGACTCAATAAGTAATAGATCAAAAGTCTCATCTGATTGGTGTCTATAATAAATGATCACTATTTAGCAATGTGATATTACTATTCAGCAATTTATAAATGGGTATACTAGATTCTCTTGTATAAAAAGTAGCAATATCAGGAAAGACAATGACTGCACGTATTCAGAAAGGCAAGTTAGCGATTGCTAAAGAACTCTACGATTTCATCGAAAATGAAGCACTACCAGGTTCTGGTTTAGACAGTGAAACTTACTGGAAAAACTTTGAACAAGTCGTTGTTGATCTTAGCCCAAAAAATAAAGCACTCTTGGCTAAGCGTGATGACATTCAAGCGAAAATTGATGAATGGCACCGCAATAATAAATTTGAATTAGGAGCTTACAAAGCTTTCCTGACAGAAATTGGCTACTTATTACCAGAAGTAGAAGATTTTCAAATTACAACTGAAAATGTAGATGAAGAAATCGCACTATTGGCGGGTGCACAATTGGTTGTGCCTGTACGTAATGCACGTTACTGCTTGAACGCTGCAAATGCTCGTTGGGGCTCTTTATATGACGCATTGTATGGTTTCGATGTCATCTCGGAAGAAGGCGGTGCGGAAAAAGGTAAGGGGTATAACCCTGTTCGTGGCGAAAAAGTTATCGCTTTTGCTAAAAATTTCTTAAATGAAACTTTCCCTTTAGCAAATGGATCACATGCGGATGCTACGAAATACGCTGTTGAAGCAAAAAAATTAGTGGTAACGCTTAAAGATGGCAGCACAACGAATTTGGCTAAAGAAGCTCAATTTGTAGGTTTTAATGGTGAAGAGTCTGCGCCGACAGAAATCGTTTTATTAAATAATGGTTTGCATGTCATCATTGAAATCGATGCGACAAGCCCAATTGGTCAAACGGATGCTGCTGGCGTAAAAGATCTTGTTTTAGAATCTGCGGTAACAACGATCCAAGATTTGGAAGACTCAATTGCTGCGGTTGATGCTGAAGAAAAAGTTGAAGGCTACCGTAACTGGTTAGGTTTGATGAAGGGTACTTTGGAAGAGAAAATCGAGAAAAATGGTAAAACCATTACTCGTGCTTTAAACAAAGATCGTACCCACAAAAATCTGATCGGTGGCGAAACAACTTTACACGGTCGTTCATTGATGCTTCTTCGTAACGTTGGTCATTTGATGACGAACCCGGCGATCCTAGTGGATGGTCAAGAAATCTATGAAGGTATCATGGATGCATTGATCACACCGTTATTAACGTTTGCTGACATCAAAGGTCAAAATGAAATCAAGAACTCTCGTAAAGGTTCTATGTATATCGTTAAACCTAAGATGCATGGCCCTGAAGAAGTTGCATTTGCAGTTGAACTATTTGAGCGTGCAGAACAAGCTCTAGGTTTGCCAGCAAAAACGCTTAAAATCGGGATCATGGATGAAGAGCGCCGTACTTCTGTAAACTTGAAAAACTGTATTGCTCAAGCGAAAGATCGTACCATCTTCATTAACACAGGATTCATGGACCGTACAGGTGACGAAATCCATACCTTTATGGAAGCAGGTCCATTCGTTCGTAAGGGTGAAGTTAAATCTCAAATTTGGTTCCCTGCATATGAAAACCGTAACGTGATGGTTGGTTTACAAGCAGGCTTACGTGGCAAAGCACAAATTGGTAAAGGCATGTGGCCTAAACCAGATATGCTTTTAGATATGTATAAAACCAAAATTGAGCATCCTGAAGCTGGTGCGAGCTGTGCTTGGGTTCCATCACCATCTGGTGCTGTAATTCATGCGATTCACTATCACCAATGTAATGTTTCAGCGCGTCAACAAGAGTTGTTAAAAACTGAAGCATTACCTTTAGATGATTTATTAACTCCACCATTAGCGACTGATACGAATTGGACTGATGAAGAGAAAACCAAAGAGTTAGAAAATAACCTTCAGGGTATTCTTGGTTATGTTGTTCGTTGGGTTGATTTGGGTGTTGGTTGTTCTAAAGTTCCAGACATCAACAACGTTGGTTTGATGGAAGACCGTGCAACTTTACGTATTTCATCTCAACACGTTGCTAACTGGTTACGTCACGGTATCGTGACTAAAGAGCAAGTTGAAGAAGTAATGCAACGTATGGCTAAAATTGTAGATGAGCAAAATGCGAACGATCCAGCGTACACACCAATGGCGCCTGGGTTTGACGGTTATGCTTACCAAGCAGCATATGATTTAGTGTTTAAAGGTGCTGAACAACCATCAGGTTATACAGAACCATTACTTCATGCTTACCGCTTGAAGCTTAAAGGTTATACTGGTGACTAATTAAAATAAAAAAGCCTCTCCGGAGGCTTTTTTTACGATTGTGTAAAATAGTTGACCATTGGGTAAAAAGTGGCATGTAGAGGGATATAAAATGACGCGATATTCAAATTTAAATCAACAGTATATTAACGGTTCTTGGTTAAAAGGCTCTTCAGAGCGTGTCATACAAAATTTTAATCCATTTGATTTAAAAGAAATACACCAAATTCAAGCGGCGAATCAGTCTGATGTTGATCTCGCTTTTTCTGCAGCACAACAAGCATTTGATCTTGGCTTAATTACCTCTGCTATAGATCGCAAGAAAATCATTCAGAAGCTGCATGACAACATACAATTACGTAAAGACGAAATTATAGATTGGCTGATTACCGAGTCTGGAAGTACGCGTCTCAAGGCAAATATTGAAGTAGGTGCTGCGCTTGGTATTATCTCAGAATCATTCACTTTTCCTGATCAAATCCAAACTGTTCAGCTAGAAAGTAAAGATCCTGCGAGAAAAAGTTTTTATCAACGCAAAGCGTTGGGTGTTATTGCTGTCATTAGCCCTTGGAATTTTCCATTTCATTTGTCAATGCGATCGGTTGTTTGCGCAATCGCATGTGGAAATACAGTGGTACTTAAACCTGCGAGTGATACACCTGTTACAGGTGGAACATTATTAGGGAAATTGTTTGAAGAGGCGGGTGTGCCCGCTGGTGTACTGAATGTCATTGTGGGTAGTGGTAGTGAAATAGGGGATTATTTTGTCGAGCATCCTATCCCGAAGATGATTTCATTCACTGGCTCTACAGAAGTAGGACAAAATGTTGGTGCTAAAACGATGGCCAGCTCTAGAATCAAACGACTTGCTTTAGAGCTTGGGGGGAATGCGCCATTATTAATTCTTAAAGATGCAGATTTAGATTTGGCAGTCGATTTGACGATCAAGGGGCGCTTCCTTCACCAAGGTCAAATCTGTATGAGCACTAATCGTGTCATCGTAGATCAATCGATTCACAATGAATATGTTGAAAAGCTTTTAAACAAAGTAAAAGATATTCTTGTGGGTGATCCTAATCTTGATGAGACGCTTATAGGACCTATTATTAATAATACACAAGTGAAACAGCATCAACGAATCATTGATCAGGCTCAAATAGAAGGTGCTAAGTTGGTCTATGCTGGGGGTATTGAGAATAATTTGGTTTCACCTCATGTGTTTATTGATGTGTTGCCGACATATACAATTGCTCAAGAGGAGAGCTTCGGACCAATTCTGCCGATCATCAAAGCAGATGATGAGGCACATGCAATACAAATCGCCAATGACACACCGTTTGGTTTATCTGGTGCTGTATGTACATCTGATATTGAGCGCGGAGTAGAAATCGCTTCAAAACTCGATATTGGAATGACACATATTAATGGTATAAGTGTCGCGGACCATGCTAATGCACCATTCGGTGGAGAAAAGAACTCTGGATTAGGGCGCTTTAATGGGCATTGGATTATGGATGAATTCACGCGTACACACTGGATGACAGTACCAATATCATCATAATGAACTGAATTGGATCGGCTATAATAGCCTAAGTTTTTTATAGTATTGAAAATTATGCTATGTGTGCCAACTTTAAGCCAATACAAGCGCATCAAATCCAAGCATTAGAACTTCCACATATTCCATTTGAATATGTGGAAGAGGTTTATCCAAGCTACGAAACCCCGTTGTTATTTAAATCTGATCATAGCTACGAGTGGAGGTTAGTTAATTTTGGTTTTATACCAAAATGGGCAACTGATACAGAAATAGCGAAGAAAACCTATAATGCACGCAATGAAACATTAAGCGAAAAAAGAAGTTTTCAAGAAGCATTTGAAAAATGTAAATTTGGTGTAATTCCAGTCACTGAGTTTTATGAAGCAAAATATATTAATGGACGACCGCAACGATGGGGTGTGAGAAGAAAAGATGGTCAGGCATTTTTTATCGCAGCGTTGTATGAAATCACGAAAATTGATCAAATTATTTATCGTTCAGCAACGATGATTACCATGGATGCTATTCATCACGAAATGATGAAGGATTTTCATGAGCCTGGAGATGTTAAACGGTCAGTAATTATTATTCCGCACTATAAATTAGATCAGTGGCTGAGTTTAAAATCCCCCGACATTCAGAACTTTGTTGAAGGCTTTCCAGTAGGGGAATTTGAATGTTTTTATTGTCCAAAACCACGGCAGAACAATACAGCCCAACTCAATATGTTTGATGATGGGCTTTAATCTAAAGTTTAGGAAAATTAATGCGCTAAATTTTTGAAAATATGCTTTAAGCTTTCCATTAGTTTTTCAATTTGAAGTGGGGTTAATCCCTCAAATGTTTGTTCAAGAACCACACTCATCAGGTCATTAATTTTTTTTGTCATTTCTAAACCTTTTGGTGTTAGTACCACACGCGTAATACGGGCATCGTTTTCACACGAGTAAGTGTCAACCATTCCTTCATCTTTTAAACGGTAAACGATTTTTGTAGTCGTCGACATTTTTGACACAATCATGTCAGAGAGTTCTGAAACACTTGCATCTGGTTTAGTAGACAATGCGACAAGCAAACGTCGACGAGAATTATCAACGCCATACTTTTTGAGCACATGGTCAACATTCAGTACATACTGAGAATGGACTTGAGTGATCCAATAGAATGGAAAATTTTCGAGTTCAAAATTTTCAGATGAAGGTAAAAATTTTGCATATTTTTTTGACATCGCTACGTCCTTGTCAGTGTAACTTAATTGTTTTTATTAATTTAAATATTACATGAAGCATAACCTATATTAAAAGAACTATGTTCAAATAATCAACTTATGTTCAAGCGCTTACCTTAAATCAGACAAAAGGTATGACACCTATTGACTTCAGTTTTATAAAACATATTTCAATGATCTGTAAATATCTTTATGTGTATCAAAACAGAAGATTCGAAAAATACAGCTATTCTGATCTTCATGATTATATCTTTATGTCAATTCCACGCTGACCAAATTCTATTGAAAAATATAGGAACTATAACTTGGCACTGATATTTTTTTTTGTGTCGAAAATGTCAAAGACTATTCAAGGATGGCAATTACGACTAAAGATATGATCTAAATTTACATAAAAAATTGTTTTGAACATAAAAAAAGTAATTACAAAATAAAATTCTTATGCATAATAGTTTCATCATTTCTGAAAAGGTAACTTTATATATGGACCCGTCGCCGTGTTGGCCTAATTTAGCTTCTTACATTATCTTAAATAATAAGAACCAGGAGATCTAATATGGAATTTTTATTGGATCCTGGCATTTGGATAGGGTTAATTACCCTTATCATTCTTGAAATCGTTTTAGGTATTGATAACTTAGTATTTATTGCGATACTTGCAGAAAAACTTCCTCCAGAACAACGTGATAAAGCCCGTGTAATCGGTTTATCCCTCGCATTATTAATGCGTCTAGGTCTACTTTTTGCGATCTCGTGGTTAGTGACTTTAACTCAACCATTGATTGAAATTTTTGGAAAAACATTCTCAGGTCGGGATTTGATATTACTGTTTGGTGGTCTATTCCTTGTGTATAAGGCTGTCAATGAACTCCATGAAAAAATGGAGGGTAAACCCGAGATTAAAACGAATAACAATGTCGTATACGCTGGTTTTGCTGCAGTTGTGGCTCAGATCGTTGTGCTTGATGCGGTATTTTCACTCGACTCAGTGATCACTGCGATTGGTATGGTGGATAATATTTACGTGATGATGGCTGCGATGATTGTGGCTATGGTTGTCATGTTAATTGCATCAAAACCGTTAACTACGTTTGTTAACCGTCATCCTACGGTGGTTATCCTTTGTTTAAGTTTCTTGTTATTGATCGGTGTAAGTCTAATCGCTGAAGGTTTTGGATTCCATATCCCTAAAGGTTATATTTATTCAGGTATTGGTGTTGCAATTCTAATTGAAGCATTCAATCAATTTTCGAATCGTAATCTTGAAAAAAATCAAGCGAAGATCCCGTTACGTCATCGAACTGCAGATTCAATTTTGAAATTGATGGGCAGTAAATTGGATGCCGATATTGCAACATCCAAAGAAGTTGAAGAAATTCAACAAGCTTTTGGTGATGAAGAGCGTTATATGGTTGGTGGTGTGCTATCACTTGCTGAACGTTCAGTTGCTTCAATTATGACACCTCGAAATCAAATTTCTTGGGTTAATATTGAGGACGATGCCGAAGCAATTCGTGAACAGGTATTAGCTGTACCTCATAGTCTTTTCCCAGTTTGTCGTGGACAATTGGATAAAGTCATCACGATTGTACGTGCAAAAGAATTGATTGATGCATTAGATGATCCAGATCAACTAAAAGATTTGATGAAACGTGTCCGTCCTATTTTCATTTATGAAAAAATGAAAGTGATTGATGCAATTAATACATTAAGAACTTCTAAAGGTTCATTGGTACTTGTTACAAATGAATATGGCAATATTCAAGGCTTAATCTCACCATTAGATGTTTTTGAAGCAATTGCTGGTGAATTCCCAGATGCTGATGAACAGCTTGAATTGGTTAAAATCGATGATACCACTTGGAAGGCGTCTGGTATGTTAGATTTATATCAATTAGAGCTGGCGCTCGATATATTAGATTTAGATCTGGTGCAAGAAGACTCAGGTTACTTTAGTGTTGCAGGACTGATTTTAGATAAAACGAGTGGGGCGGTTGAAGTTGGTATGTTGATTGAACACCAAGGGGTTAATTTCGAAATTCTAGAAATGGAAGATAATCGAATTAAAACCGTTAAAATCACGCTTTAAACTCTAATAAAAAAGCTCCTTATTGGAGCTTTTTTTTGCTTAAATTTCTATATAAGGTATGGAGTTAGCGAAGTCGTAGTATGAAATATGAGATAAGATGCTAAACATATTGCAATCTGTTTTATAGCGAAGGAATGTCAGATCATGATCGACCAAATGGAATTATCGGTAAGACTTGCTATTTTTTTTAGTGGTATTTTTTTATTGACCGGTATGCTTACTGGTGTATGGAAGTATGTGCAAATCAGCTTATCTAAACAAGCTCGAGCACATTATTATGTTGATATTGCGCATAGGAGTAGTTTGCTATATGCACCTGCAACGTTAATTCTAGCGGTTATGGCATATTTTTCAGCGTTGAATGAATCGACAAATTTGCTCTTTATTTTGATTAATATTTTCTTTTTTGCATTTTCAATTTTAAGTTATATTTTGCATGGCTTATTGAAAGATACGACAAATCAGTTCAAAGAACCACATCAATTAGGGCGTATTGAATTACCAAAATTGCTCATGAGAGGTGCGATGGTACTATTGGTCGTAGGTGAGGTTGGGGCGACCTTAGGTTTGCTTTATGGTTTATATGTTGGGTTATTCTAATAAGTAGAGCAGAATTGAAAAACTTGTTATTTTGATAGAGTGCTTTAAATGATGACATTGACTTTAAGATGGATGCTTTGGCATCCATCTCTTAGTCTAAATGTGCTTCTTGATCAGAAAGCTTTTGAGTACGATATTTCGTGTCAATAAAGGCCCACACGTAAAATGCTAGCGTCGCAGCAAGTGCATAAGCAAAATATTCAAGCTTCAACGTGCCTTGAATTGTACCTTGCACAACAAGTGTCAGCATGAGAGCAAACATTGTGCTTAAAAAAACGACAGCATTGTTGTTTGCTTTAAGAGTATTAATGAAGACTTGCTTGTTGAAATGTAATGATAACATCTCCATCCCTCCTGATAATTCATGACAAATCTGAATGATTTAGTCGACTTTGTTTACATACTTGTACAGGGGATTGAAGAATAAAGCAAGTTTTTAACACTCTATTATGTAAATAAATTATGACATTAATATGACAAAAGTCGAAATATTTGAAATTAAGATACTACGTGAGCTAAGTGCTAGAATTATTTCGATAAATCGTGATGAGATGAATAGAGTTTCTTGTAATTCTTTAATCTATTTACTTTTTAGCATCTTGCAAAACAAATAAATAGTAGCAAAAGTCATTCCAAATCAGACTGATGAGGTCAAAGTTAAGGTGGGTAAGCAATAATAGTCTGTTGGATAAACGAGACAATTATTGATTACAGAACAAATACGGCTTGGGTAAAACAATATTTATTGATAAATCACCTGAATTTACTTCTTCAGTCTATCCAGTATGTAGACAATGACAAATACAACTAAAGAAGGAATCAACCATGCTAAATTTTGTTCAGCCAATGGTAGATTGTTCATAAATGCTGGCAAGAAATGATCTAATTCTGCAACCTTAAGTCCATCAATAATACCGAATATGAAAGCAACCGCCGTAACAGGCGCAATGACGCGTGGAGCGGAATTAAAGAACTTCCACATAAATCCCATCATGATCACCACAATCGCTGGTGGGTAGATTGCACTTAATACAGGTACAGAGAAGGCGATTAACTTGGTTAAACCTAAGTTGGAAATGACAAATGAGAAACCAACAAGAATGAAAACCCATTTTTTGTAAGTAATCTTCGTGATTTGTGAGAAATATTCTGCACATGCACAAGTCAAACCAATTGCCGTAACCATGCATGCAATAAAAATCATCGCCCCTAGAAAATATGAGCCAAAGTCACCAAAGGCATGCTGAACATAGCCATGGAGAATAATGGCACCATTTGCAGCGTTAGGTGCAGCTTCGTGACTACCCAGTCCAAGCTTAAATAGGCTAATGTAAACCAGTGTAAGGCCAATACCTGAAATTAAACTTGCGATCACTGCATATTTGGTAATTAACTTTTGATCAGTTACACCACGTGAACGTATCGCATTAATAATGACAATACCAAATACTAAAGCCCCTAAAGTGTCCATGGTTAAATAACCATTAACAAAACCTTCTGAAACAGGACTATTGATATAGTTTCCAATAGGTGCAGGGATATAATCTGCAGAAACTAAAAAGGCACTACCACCTAAAATGATCAAAGAGAGAATTTTGAGTGGAGATAAAACATAGCCGACAGTATCCAAAATTTTATTCGGATAAAGTGCGATTAACGTTACAAATGCAAAGTAAATTGCACTGTAGATCAACAAGGTCGATGAAGACGTTCCAAAATAACTCGAAAAACCAATTTCAAAAGAAACTGTAGCTGTCCGAGGTGTCGCGAAAAGTGGTCCAACAGCAAGATAGCATGCTACGGTTAAGATTAAACTTGCAATCTTACCCAGTGGAGAGCTTAAAAGTTGAATAGAGCCTTCAACACGCGATAGCGCAATGATCGTGATAACAGGAAGGCCAACAGCAGTAATTAAGAAGCCAAAAGCAGCTAACCAAACATGTTCACCCGCTTGTTGAGCAACAATAGGTGGGAAGATAATATTGCCTGCACCGATAAATAGTGCAAAGGTCATAAAACCTAAGGCAATAATGTCCCGTGTACGCAAATTGGTCATAAGGGAGATCGGTTCAAGAAAAAAGAAAGCGATTTTAGAGCAAATGTCAGTAAATAGGGAGGGTGGTCATCCATCGAATGGAATAGTAAAAAAGCAAGAAGCGAATAATTTTATTGGATGGGAAATTATGAGTTAAATTAAGTCTATGTATTTATAAAACTAATAAAATAAATTTATTTATTAAATTGAAATCAAGCAGAGCGTAGATCTAGATTCGCAAAATAAAATAATGTACTGAATGGTTAAATAATAGTCGAAAATGATTAAGTTACAGACAGTCTATAGCGTTTGTGATCGACAAATGAAAGTCCTATAATGAATCCTGAATTAAAAAGGGGTTCATCATGAAGGCAACAGCTGTCACCATTAAAACTGAACAAGATATTGAAAAACTAAGAATATCGGGTCGGCTTGCGGCACAAGTGCTTGCGATGATTGGTGATTATGTGAAGCCAGGTGTGAGTACTGAGTATCTTGATGATATCTGTAATGATTACATCGTCAATACACTTAAGGTGACGCCAGCAAATGTCGGTTATTACGGATATACAAAAACAACCTGTATTTCGAAAAATGAAGTTGTATGTCATGGTATCCCTGCTTCCAATATTATCTTAGAGGATGGAGACATCATTAATATTGATGTTGCAATCATCAAGGATGGTTATTTTGGTGATACCAGTCGAATGTACTATGTGGGTACAATTAAACCTGAAGCAAAAAAATTAGTCGATACGACTTATGAAGCGATGCTTGCAGGTATTAAAACGGTTAAACCTGGCGCGACACTTGGTGACGTGGGTCATGCTATTCAACAAGTTGCGCAACGCGAAGGTTATACGATTGTACGTGAATATTGTGGTCACGGTATTGGAAAAACCTACCATGAGCAACCGAATGTATTGCATTACGGACAGCCTGGTCAGGGATTAGTATTAAGAAAAGGAATGGTGTTTACCATTGAGCCTATGGTGAATGCAGGCAAAGCCAAAGTTAAAGAATTAAAAGACGGATGGACAGTAGTTACAGCAGATAAATCTTGGTCTGCACAATGGGAACATATGGTTGCTGTTACTGATGAAGGATATGAATTATTGACACCTTGGCCTGAAGGTACGGGTGAATATCCTGTAATTTAATTCCCAAAAGCCTATTTTTTTAAATAGGCTTTTTAATTTGTATACGCATCAAATGATAAATAATAAATCCAATAACCAATCCCCAAAAAGCAGATCCAATGCCCAAAAACTGAACTCCAGATGCAGACATTAAAAAAGTGATTAAAGCAGCATCACGATCTAAATCTTCTTTAAATGCGATACTGATGTTATGTCCAATCGTTGCAAAAAGTGCGATCGCCGCCAAAGTGGTGATCATTTCTCTAGGGAATGACAGTAATAATCCCGTTAGTGTCGCTGCAAAAATGCCCATAAAGATATAGAACACTCCACAAGCCATACCTGCAATATAGCGTTTAGCAGGGTCTTGATGAACTTGTTCATCAAGGCTCACAGCTGCACTAATTGCTGCGATATTGGTTGAAAATGCCCCGAACGGAGCGAATATTGCTTGAGCAATTCCTGTCCAACTTACTAATTGGTTGACATGAGGTTTGTAACCATAGGATCTGATCATTGCTAAACCAGGTAAATATTGTGAAGCCATATTGATGATCAAGAGGGGAATAGCTAAACCCAGAATACTTGACCAGTGAAATTCAGGCTGAATCCATACTGGATACGTCATTCCGTAGTGAATTTTGGTTGCTGTATATTCAAAGAAAAAAGGTGTGGCGATAATGCAAGCTAACAATGTAATGACAATGGAGTGACGGGGTAATGCTTTTTTACTTATAAAATATGTACTGATCAAGATTAAAACATAGATCAATTGGTCTTGCATGACCGTAAATAATGAAATGCCAAATTTTAATAACACTCCAGCTAACATGGCGCTTGTAAGAGATTGCGGTAAAAATTCAAGAATTCTTTGAAATATTCCAAAAAAGCCCAATACAGCAGTCATAATTCCGCATATTAAAAATGCCCCTATCGCCTCATTCAAATTGTATCCTGAGCCTGTAGCGATAATCAGTGCTAGTCCTGCTGTTGACCATGATGTTGCAACTGGATATTTAAACTTCCAGCTTAAGATCAGTCCTGATAATCCTATACTCAAACCCAGTGCCCAAAACCATGAGCTAATCTGTGCTTGATTTGCACCTAATACTTGTCCAGCTTGAATAACCAGTACAGATGAAACGCTAATGCCAATTAAAAATGTAATAAAGCCAGCGAAAACAGCAGGTAGACTTAAATCTTTTTTTATTCTTGTTATCACGTCTATGAGCATTTTTATATTATTTCCCTAATGATTCTGTGAAGTTAAGATTACATTGTTGATGTCGCAAGTTTGATCCCAAACAATCCAAATAAAATACCAATAGCGGCAACAGAAGCAGCTGCTAATTTATAATGCGTGTTGAAGTAATTTGAAATTTTGATACCTGTGAAGATCAACATACTTAAGTAGGCTATACTCATTAATTGTAAAATTACAGCAAGCATTAAAAAGCTTTGGGCTGGATAAGGATAAGCTGGATCTACAAATTGAACAAAAAACGATAAAAAGAACAGTATTGCCTTTGGGTTAATCAGACTAATGAGTAATGCGGTACGAAAAGGATGAAATTTTTCTTGTTTTTGTACAATAGAAACATTAGCTTGATCTTTACTTGGACGTTTCCAAGTTAAACAGGCTGCATATATTAAACGGATACCTAAATAACTAAGATATAAAGCACCAATAATTTTTAGGGCGAAAAAAATCCAGGGAAATTGATGCAATAATGTTGCGGCACCTAAGACAGTTAGCAAAATAAGGATGCTATCTCCACACAAAATACCGAAAGCACCTTGATAGCCCACTTTTATGCCAAAGCGAGTCGCAATAGACATGACATAGAGCGAGTTAGGTCCAGGTAATAAAATAATAAGTAATGTACCTATTAAATAGGTTGGAAGATCAGTTATACCAAACACTCATTTATCTCTTAAAAAATAATCGAGCTCCTAAGAGCTCGATTGAAAGAATGATGGATAGGTGCAATTAAGCTTTTATATCAGCATCTATGCCAAATGATTGTTTTAACAGAGAGCTGAGTTGATCTCTTGCCTTAATAAAGCCATCTATACCGCCTTGCAATAATTGCGATGCCATAAGATCTTTCTGAATTTGCGCTTTAAAATCTATTTCAGTGATTGGACTAAGTGATTCGATATTTGAGCTGTGTGCATTTGCATTTAACTGAACTTCAACTTGGCGATGATCTTGAGCCAATTCGTCAAGTAAATTCGGTGATACAGTTAAGAGGTCGCATCCAGCAAGTCCGAGAACCTGTTCTATGCTACGAAAGCTTGCGCCCATAACTTCAGTTTTCACCTGATTTTGTTTGTAGAACTGGTAAATTTGTTTAACGGATTGCACACCAGGATCTTGTTCAATTGGATAGTGATCCACATTTTCAGCTTTTTTATACCAATCGAGAATACGACCTACAAATGGTGAAATTAATGTGACCTGAGCATCCGCACATGCTTTTGCTTGATGTAAGCCAAACAACAAAGTTAAGTTGCAATGAATGCCTTCTGCTTCAAGAACCTTAGCAGCTTGAATACCTTCCCATGTTGAGGCGATTTTAATTAAAATTCGGTTTTGATCAACACCATAAGTCGCATAGAGAGCGAGTAATTCTTTAGCTTTAGCAATTGTCGCGGCTGTATCGTATGAAAGTGCTGCATCAACTTCTGTTGATACTCGACCTTCAACTACTTTTAGAATTTCCACACCTAATTTGACAGTCAGGATATCAATTGTTCTATCGATTAACTCATCTGACTGATAACCCTCTGACTTTGCTTGATCAAATGCAGCTTCAATCAGTTCTTTGTTTTCAGGGAATGAAGCTGCTGCCGTGATGAGTGAAGGGTTAGTGGTAGCATCCAATGGCTTAAATTTTTTTATAGCGTTTAAGTCACCTGTGTCTGCAACAATTGTAGTGAAGTTTTTTAATTGAGATAAAGCTGTTTCAGTCATTGCGATCTAATTCTTTGTTTCATTACTTATACCATCTTTATAACACATGATTATTTTGAAACATGCTACAAAAGTTTTAAATCAAGTTATTTTCCTACATTTTTCTTTTATTTCTGATGTGATGAATTAAAAATTGAGCAGCTTTGCCCAATTGTTGCTCTTTACTCCAAACCAGATCGATAAAATAATCAAATTTTGGAGTGAAATCTGAAAATCGTAGAACTTTAAGTTTTTTCTTTAATGTTGGTTGTTCGATAAGCATTTCAGTGGGTAAAACTCCCCATCCAAGTCCTTGTGAAATTAATCTACATGCAGAATGGTGATTGTCTGTACGCCATGCATCTTTGGAAAAGAGTAATTCAGGCTTAATGTTCCGATCGCGACTAGCGACTACAATCTGACGACTTTGAAAAATTTCTTCATAGCTCACTTTTTGATTTTGGCACAGCGGATGATGAACAGATGCAACTGGAATTAAACTTTCTTTCATTAATTCCACGAATTGTTCATTCGCCTCAATATGTTCACGCTCAAACATCAATGCTAAATGTGCTTTACCCGTTAAAATCATTTGTTGAGCATCTTCTTGTGGTGCGCTGAATATATTGATTTGTATTTGAGGAAATTGTTGTTCTAATAAAACAATATAATCAGTCCATCTACTATGCAGTAACTCAGATACCACCACAATATTTAATTCGGTTTCGATGCCGCTACTCAAACCAAATGCATGTTGTTTCCATTGATTCATTTCAATCAATAAATGATTAGTACGTTCATACAAAACTTTGGCTTGAAGTGTTGGCTGTGGTTCACGTCCTACTCTTTCAAACAGTTGAAGATTCAGATCAATCTCTAAATTGGAAATCGCCATACTGACAGCAGAGGGGACCTTGCCTAACTGACGTGCGGCTGCGGAAAAAGAACCTGTTTCCATCACCGTTTTAAAAACGACCAATTGTTCTTGATTAATATTCATGTTTATTCTTTCAAAAATTTTGATAGATTCTAACTCGATCATTCAATATTATGAAAATAAAATGCGCTCATGAATAACAATGTTGATGAGTGAACGCATGTTTTTTTCAAAGAGAAGAATTATTCACGCAATAAGCTATGAAATCATTCTATTGGTGATCATCGCAATTTCTTTGAGTTTTATTTTTGAAGTTCCACTGGAAATTGCAGGTTCATTAGGTGTGATTATGGCTGTACTTTCAGTGATCTGGAATATGATTTTCAATCATTATTTCGAAAAAATTGAAGCGCGCAATCAGTGGAAGCGTACTGTAAAAGTTCGTATATTGCATGCGCTAGGATTTGAAGGTGGCTTAATGTTAGTGACCATTCCAATTGTTGCATATATGATGGATATGACGCTCATACAAGCTTTTATCGTCGACTTAGCTTTGACGCTTAGTATTCTGGTGTATACGTTTATATTTCAATGGTTCTATGATGGGATCGAAGCTAAACTGGGTTATGCACCTGAGGCTTTAAATCACTAAAACTCAAAATAAAAAAGCATCTCTATTGAGATGCTTTTTTTAATTAAAATTTATAACCAATTCCAATATAGCTGATTAAAGGATTAAGATTGATTTTTGTTGATGATGAAACTAATTGACGCCCTGATATTTGGTCATAAACTGTAATTTTCGACTTATTCGATAAATCTACATAGGTTAGTGATCCGGTAATATAGATTCTATTTGAAATGTCGTAATTTGCACCTAAAGTAAATACTGCTCCTAAAGCATCAGTGGCTTTCACTTTAACCTTTGGATCTACTGGAGAATTAATTCTTACTGCTATAGGATCTACAAGAGCATCTAATAGATTTCCATTGATATCCTTTGATGGATCACTATCTCTAACAATATTTGTAATATGACCGATACGATGTCCAGCAGTTATTAGTTCTTCCTCAAGACCTTTATCAATTTTTAGTCCAGTAAATGTTGCATACATGACACCTGCACCGACATAAGGTCTAAATTTATTTATACCTGTAGTACCAAAGTGGTACTGTGCGGTTGCAGCTGGAGTCCAAGCTGTTGCTTCTGCCAACTTTGATCTGCTCCCAAGATCAGTTACAAACAAATTTCGATCAGGCCCTAATATATCAATAATAGCAGCATCAATCATTGGATTAAGTGCAATAGGTTTTGCATTAATCTGACCTTTCCCCTTAATATCAATTTTGGGTGGAACACCTCCAATCATTTGAAGTGAAATGTTATCATTGACATAATAATTAATCATTAAACCCAAAGTATCCCCATCCTTAGGTTTTAAGCCAGCATTTTCAGTCCAATTGCTTAATCCGTCCATTTTTGAGGTTATGCCCATATTTTTCCATAGGTCGTACTCATAATCAGGATCAACGGCTGTATTAATCGACGTATTTCCATATTTCCCCTGAGGCATTATATGTAGCCATCCAGTACTAACAGACCATTTATATTTAGGCTCAACTGAGTTCGCCAAAATTGTGGTACTGATGCAACATAATAGAATTACTGAGTATATGTTTTGTATCTTTTTCATTTTTTTTCCTTTAATTGGCTAAAATCCATTTTTAGCTCTTTAATTATGTAATAAAATGCTAATTTTTAAAGTTTAATGTCAGTCATTCGTCTAAAAAAAATAAATACTCTGTCAATCTTTTTTATGAAAATAAAAAAAGCCCCTCAATCGAGGGGCTTTTTTGTTAAGAACATCGAATTATTTTTCAATAATTGCCGTTACACCTTGACCACCTGCAGCACAGATCGACACAAGTACACGACCTGAACCTTTTTCATTTAAAATTTTTGCAGCAGTTGCGATAATACGACCACCCGTTGCGGCAAATGGGTGACCCGCAGCCAACGAAGAGCCTTTAACGTTTAACTTCGCACGATCAATTGAACCTAAAGGCGCATCTAAGCCTAGACGTTCTTTACAGAATTTAGGATCTTCCCAAGCTTTTAATGTAGAAAGAACTTGAGATGCAAATGCTTCATGAATTTCATAGTAGTCAAAATCTTGAAGTTTTAAATTAGCACGCTCGAGCATACGTGGAACTGCGTAAGCAGGAGCCATTAACAAACCTTCTTTTTTACCAATGAAATCTACAGCAGCAGTTTCAGAGAAACTTAAATACGCTAAAATTTCGTGACCATTTGCTTTAGCCCATTCTTCTGATGCTAATAATACACAAGAAGCACCATCGGTAAGTGGAGTAGAGTTACCCGCAGTCATTGTACGGGCATCACCTTTACCAAACGCTGGCTTAAGTTTTGCAAGCTTTTCTACAGTTGAGTCAGGACGTAAGTTGTTGTCGCGCTCAAGGCCGAGGAATGGCGTCATTAAATCGTCAAAGAATCCTGCTTCATAAGCTGCAGCCATTTTCTGATGAGACGATGCAGCAAGTTCATCTTGAGCTTCACGAGAAATGCCCCACTCAAGTGTTGTGATCGCTTGGTGATCGCCCATAGATAGGCCAGTACGAGGTTCACCATTTTTAGGAGCATCTAGCAAATCTTTTACGTTAATTTTAGTTAACGCTTTTAGACGATCTTTACCTGTTTTTGCAACGTTGAGTTCTAAGAGGGCTTTACGTAATCCATCACCAAATGCGATAGGAGCATCTGAAGTGGTATCCACACCACCTGCAATACCCACCTCAATTTGACCTAATGCAATTTTATTCGCTACGAGGAAAGCGGCTTGAAGCCCAGTACCACAAGCTTGTTGGATATCGTAAGCTGGAGTTTCAGGTGCAAGCTCTGTGCTTAACACACATTCACGCGTCATATTGAAATCACGGCTGTGCTTCAGTACAGCACCAGCAACAACTTCACCCAGACGTTGACCTTGAAGATTAAAACGCTCAACTAGACCATTCAATGCCGCTGTAAGCATATCCGTATTTGTAGCTGTGAAATAAGCACCATTAGAACGTGCGAAAGGAATACGATTACCACCGATAATTGCAACACGGCGTACAGTATTTTGAGTCATAGTTTTTTCCTGTTCAGCGGAAGATTGAGTCGTAGTTGCTGAAGTTTGATTTTCAGCTTTAGTTTTATTTGTTGCTGCTGTTTTTTTGCGAGTCGTCGACGTACGAGGGCGAGTCGCTTTTGGAGTATTTGCGTTGTTGGCACTGTTTGCATTACCACTACTCGCATTTGAACGAGCTTTTGATGTATTTGACACAGTCGCTTTCGCAGAATTCTCAGTTGTTGGATTTTCTTGAGTTGTTTTGCTCATAAGGCTTTTCCAAGCATATTTGGGATATTCTTGAGTGCTACATTAGCATAATCGCTAAGAGGTCGTATTGACTAAAATGACATTTAGCAATGCTTTCAGGTCAAGACATACATAGAGTAACTCAAGTATTATTTAACTGAAACGCAGGGATCGATTAATTTACTAAGTATCAGAGTTTGAACTGAACTTCATCTACACCATAGATCCTTCAAAAAATTATTCTATCGAGAGATCATATTCATGACTGACCAATATCAAGCTTTTGCAAAATCTCCAATTGGTAAATTTGTCATCAAAAATTTAGGTTTACCATCTCCAATTCACTTAGATCGCTTTGAATCAGCAACGCCTGTTGTTCAAGGCGCTGTTTTATTCGGTTCTGCGTCTAAAAGTCTTTTTAATGGTGAAATTGCGCAAGTTCTGAGTAATATTCATGCCAACAGCTATGCGGGAAACAATGCTGAGTTACAACAAGCTGCAGCTAAAGTAGGGTTGAACTTAGGTGCGTTTAATGAAGGCGATAAAGAGTCGAAATTCAAAGCAGTTGTGTTTGATGCTTCGGGTATTCAGGACTCTGAACAGTTAATTGAATTGCATAAATTCTTTAATCCAATTGCTCGCCAAATTCAAACTTCAGGTCGTGTAGTCGTCGTTGGCTTGACACCAGAATCAGCACCTACAGTGAAACAAGCGATTGCTCAACGTGCATTAGAAGGTTTCGTGAAATCTGTAGGTAAAGAATTTAAGAAAGGTATTGCTGCACAATTGGTTTATGTAGATCAAGATGCTGCTTTAAATCTTGAATCTACACTTCGTTTTGTACTTTCTCCGCGCTCAGCGTATGTATCAGGTCAAGTCATTCGTGTTTCAAAAGCAAATGTTGTTGATGTTGATTGGACTAAACCACTTGCGGGCAAAACTGCAGTGGTCACAGGTGCAAGTCGTGGTATTGGTGAAGCGATTGCGCATGTTTTGTCGCGTGATGGTGCTCATGTCATTTGCTTAGATGTACCACAACAACAAGCAGATCTTGATCGTGTTGCGAGTGAAATTGGTGGATCGACTTTAGCGATTGATATCACTGCACCAGATGCTGGAGAAAAAATCAAAGCTGCAGCGGCTGCTCAAGGCGGGCTAGATGTGATTGTCCATAATGCCGGTATTACACGTGATAAAACGCTTGCTAATATGAAGCCAGAGCTTTGGGATCTTGTGATTAACATTAACTTATCTGCGATTGAGCGTGTGAATGAATATTTGTTGTCTAATGAAGGCATCAATGAAAATGGTCGCATCGTTTGCGTATCTTCGATTTCAGGTATTGCGGGTAACCTCGGTCAAACGAACTACGCAGCTTCTAAAGCTGGTGTGATTGGTTTAGTGAAATTTACAGCACCAATTTTGAAAAATGGTGTAACGATTAATGCTGTTGCTCCTGGATTTATTGAAACTCAAATGACAGCAGCGATTCCATTCGCAATTCGTGAAGCGGGTCGCCGTATGAATTCGATGAGTCAAGGTGGTCAACCAGTTGATGTGGCTGAAACAATCGCATTATTTGCTTCATCTGCTTCAACGGGGCTGAATGGAAACATTGTACGTGTGTGCGGTCAAAGTTTATTAGGTGCTTAAGCTTTAGTGGTCATAGATTGTTAAATGAAAGAGAGTAATGTTCAGGCATTGCTCTCTTTATTGCTCGTATGATTTGTTATGATCGTTTTGTTGAGCTGCAAACTGTAAATTTTTATAAAGATAAATGGGAATTTTTAACATGAAAACACGTCACTTTAGTCAATTGCCAAAAGCTTATTTAGCTTATCCTAAAGTCATTAAAGGTTTAATTTTTAAAAAACCGAAAGGCGAAAAGACACTGCCACAAGTGGATTACATCGTTGATGAATATCGTGTTGATCATGACCATTTAAAATCTTATAACGAAATTTGTGGTTATAAGAATAATGGATATGTACCATCGACTTACTTGGCAGTCATTTCTCAAAGTTTGCAGATGCAAATGATGACACAAGAACCTTTCCCATTTGCTTTGCTGGGTTTAGTTCATATTCGTAATCAAGTTAAGCAGTATCGCAAAATTGGAGTGAATGAAACCATCACGCTATCATGCAAATTTGGTGAGTTAAAACCACATGACAAAGGTTTGCAATTTGACTTCATTACCACTGCGAAAGTAGGTAATGATGTGGTGATGGAGGGTTTAACAACCTATCTTTCTCGTGAAAAAACAAATACTTCATCCTCTTCAAAGGCGAAAGAAGATCAGTTACCTGAATTTAAATCACAGGGTAATTGGAAAGTCGCTGAAAACACGGGTCGTCGCTATGCGCTCGTTTCAGGTGATTTTAACCTCATTCATATTCATGCAGTTACAGCAAAAGCATTTGGTTTTAAACAAGCGATTGCGCATGGCATGTGGAGTAAAGCTAAAGCATTAGCAAGTATTAGTTTACCGGATGCTTATGATGCTGATGTTTATTTTAAGTTGCCTATGTTTTTACCATCTGAGGTTGAATTTTTAACGGGTGAGCGAGATCAAGCGACATATTTGTTAGTTCGTAATGCAAAATCACAAAAACCTCATGTTTCTGGTGTTGTGAAACCACTTTAATAGATGCTCTAGGCCTAACATGTTTGTTAGGCTTTTTTATAACTATAAATCAAGGATAGAAGATGAAAATTCTAAAAGATTTAATTTACGCTGACACACATAATTATAAGGGTATCGTTCACCATCAGTTTGCAGATTTGGCACATTTATTTAGTCGTTTACAAGACTCTCGTACTGAACAAGGTGGTGCATCATTGGCTGTATATTATGGTCAAGAAAAAGTGGTTGATATTTATGTTGGAAAAAAGTCTTCGAGTGAAGAGTGGTCAGAAGACACGATGGCGATGTGCTATTCCACCGGAAAGGGGATCTTAGCGACTTTGTCGCATATTCTAGTGAGTGAAGGGAAATTAGACTATCGTCAACCCATAGCTGATTATTGGCCAGAATTTGCTGAACATGGAAAATCTAAGATTACTTTGGCTGACGTATTAAGTCACCGTAGTGGTTTATATGATGTTAGAAATGTCATTGCTCAAGCATCTGAAATGGCAGACTGGGATCACATGCTCAATGTGATGGCTAGCGCGACACCACGTTTTAAACCCAATTCAAATTATGCATATCAAGCACTTACGTATGGCTGGTTATTAGGAGGGCTGATTGAAAAAGCGACTCAGCAAAATCTTTCTGAGCTGATGAATCAATATTTAGTAGAACCACTGCAATTAGATGGTGCCTATTTTGGTGTCCCTCAGGATCAACTTTCAAGAATAGCCAAACCTCTAGAAAAAACAAATATTGAAAAAAAGTCATCAACTACTCAAGTTGCACAACAAAAGAAGAAAAAACAGAAAGTTTCATTTTCGGATCGTATCATTCAATATTCTGGTCAAAATCCTGATGATTTTATAGATGCAATGATTCCAAAGGGAATGAAGGGGTTTAGCTTTTTTGATGATCGTGTTCTGACTCAACCCATTCCTGCTGCTAATGGTGTCTTTACAGCCAGAAGTTTAGCGAAAATCTATGCCATGATGGCGCACTATGGTCAGTTCGAATCAAGACAATTTATCAAGCCACTTGTATTCAAACAACTTTCGCAAATTCAAAGCTATGATCGAGACAAGGTGATGCCAATACCTATGCATTGGCGTTTGGGTTATCACAGAGTTATCACGCTGGGTAAAAGTGCAAAAAATGGATTTGGTCATATGGGCTACAACGGATCAGGGGCTTGGTGTGATCCTGAAAGAAAATTAAGCTTTGCCTATACCCATAATTATCCTGTTGGGTCAATTACAGGGGATTATCGTTTGTGGAGTTTATCGCAAGAGGCATTAAGATGTGTGGATCACATTAATAATGGTAAAAAGGGATGGTTTTAACATTTACAAAGGAGAATTTGTATTTATAATGTATACTAACTTTAACTAAAATAAACAAATAGTGACATGATGAATAAAAAAATTACCTTTTTACTAATGGGTTGTTTGATGAGTGGTGTTGTGGCAAGTACAGTACTTACACCAAACCAAAATCAGCAAAGCGGGCAGATTCCGAGCGGTTATGCTGAATTAGAATTCGAATTGCGTGATGGAAATTGGACGAAACAAATCTATCTGCCAAACAATCCAAAAAATAATGACAAGATTAGAATTTCCTCATCGGCGGGATATGCGGCATATCTAGATACTTCCAATATTGATATTCCCCTTGAATCAATTCAAATCAATAAAGGAAACACATTCGACTTTATTTATAGTGAATCTTTAAAAAAATGGCGAATCAACAGTACACCCAGTGTCATTTTAGATAATTCAAGTGTACAAAATATTATATCTAATCAACAAACAATACAGCGAGTTCATCTAAAAGATGGCGCTTGGGCAAAGAAAATAGTATTGCCGAGCGATGTTGCTAACAATACGGTAATGTTGATTGAATCTGATGCAGGCAGGGATTCATCAATTGATACAACAAATCTTCTTTTTTCGAGTAATTTTAATTTAAAAAAAGGAGATCGCTATTGGTTTGTATTTAATCAAAATCTAAAAAAATGGGTGCCTGAATATATCAAGCCGAGACAACTAAATGTTAGTTCAGTGGGTACTCAGTTAAATAAAACAGATAGCCCTTTAACTGAAATTATTTTTGGTGATGGAAACTGGGTGTCACAATTCACATTACCAAGTTCAGCATATGACCGTGATCGTGTGATCGTGAAGTCGACTGCAACATGGCAAGCTACTATTTCAAATCAGAATATCAATACCTCAGCAACTTTAAAACTAAATAGAGGTGAACGATATGAATTTATGTTTGTAAAAGAATTAGCGAAGTGGATTTTAGTTTCTGCACCAGAACGTGTGATACAAGCGAAAGATTTAAATAATCAAAAAGTTCCTGATCCTAAACAACCAGTGACACGTGTTAAGTTGGCAAATGGAAATTGGCAATCAGTAATTAATTTACCTGATCGCGCTCAAATCAATGACAAGATAATCATAAGTTCTGGAGCGGCGTGGAGCAGCACAATTCAGGCATCCAATAATTTACGACAAACGATTCAAACTGGTGAAACGCAACGTTTTGTCTATACATCTCAAGGATGGCAAGCTGATAGTGCAACCATTGACATGCTTTTGGTGAGTAGTACTGCTGTTGCAGAGAAATTAGGTGCAAATGCAGCGAAAATGAGGTTGATTGAAGGCTTTGATCTAACCAATGTGTCTGCAGAGAATTCAAATGCCAAGTTTTATCTGCGCAACGTTGGTTATCTGCAATATAAAACACCAGGTTCTAAAACATTAAACAATGTCCTTGATATTGGTCGTGTGGACAAAGTTATTCAGAATGAGCGTAATCGCTTAAAAGCTGATGCTGTATATTATGAAGGTGATGAAGAAGGCTGTGGTTTAGCTTACTTGCTTGAAAACCCTAACTCTAATTATATGATCGGTAGTGGAAGTATTAACTGTGGAATCACGGTTTTACGTCATGAATTCGGTCATAATATGGGGGTGAATCATGATGATACCGCTGGACCAGCACGTGGTTTGGAGCATCCATTGGGTGGTACGATTATGGGAGGTAATAGTATCTCTTATTTCTCAAGCCCAGATTTATTCCATCCAAAGTATGGATACCAATTGGGGGGTACGAATGATCGTGATGCTGTCACTATGATTAATAAAAATGCTAAAGCAGTGTCGCTATTCAAATAACGTATGAAAGTAATTTATATTTTATTGGGTGTAGCAGTTTTTGTGACTGCTACATTTACGTTATATCTAAAACCCGAAAAAGACAAATCATCTGCAAGCTTACAGCAGCATCAAGTTGAAAATGAACTGGGTCAAAATGTTAATGCTCATGACGAACGGCTTGAAAATAAGAATGAATCATCGAGTTCTCATCTGATGCCTGAGCTTATGCCTGTACTAGAACAAAATGTTGAACGGCATATGATTCTTCCAGAAAGTTTTCAGCATCGGGCTGACTCGGGTTATTTATTTAAGTTTAGTCCTGATCAAGTGGCGAGCATGAAAGAGGGCAGTAAATTTCCCTTGAAACTTTTGCAATTTGGTATCAACCGTGTGGCTGAAATTACTGAGATTGAACAAGTTGAGGATGGAATTGTGCGATATAAGGGGCAATTTGAGGATTATCCTGCTGATCTAAACTATTTTACGATTACTCAAAGTATTGAAGATCAATATGCAATTATTAAAGTTTATACAGATAAAGGGTCATATTTTGCTGAAGTAATTAAAGGGATTGGACTCGCTTACCCTGATCAAGTTTTACATGATGATGGGGTTCACGTGCACCAACATACGCATTGATTCATATGCAGACTTGAGATATGGTAATTTTCACAAAATTGTTAAAATTGATTTGTGATTATGCGCCGTAGTACTGTCATCCCATTCGTTTTGATCTCGTCGATTCATATGGCTTCTTGCGATCAGTCCACGCAATCAAATCAACTCTTGAAACAGAATGATTCAATAAAAAATCAAGTAACACCTCAATATATTGGTTTGTATCAAGGTACTACGCCATGTATGGGGTGTTTTTCGCGTTGTGAGGATTGTCCTGGTATGGCTGTTGATTTACAACTTAACGCAGACCAAACGTATGTATTATCACGATTAAGTCTAAGTGGTCATAACCAAGCAGAAGAAATAAAAGGTCAGTTTAAATTCATTAATACTGAGAAGTCTGTGATTCAATTAAGCGGTGTCCCAACCAGAAATATCATTCTTGTCGATTTGGTCAACAAAATACTAGAAATTCGTATCGATGGGACTGGTGAGGAATACGAAAATTTCGATGATTATAGTTTGAATTTAACAGGTTAAATTTTCCCAAGAAAAAAGAGTTGGGTTTAAATTGTTTTTTGAATGTATGAATCATCTGTAACGCATTCACTCTTGCCAAAAAAAACAGTATGCTTAGTCCTGTAATTAGGGAGCATTCATGTATCAGGTTCTTGCGCGTAAATATCGTCCACGTAATTTTTTAGAATTGGTTGGTCAAAACCATGTGTCGCGTGCATTAACCAGTGCTTTAGAGCGTGGTCGACTGCATCATGCTTATCTTTTTACGGGGACGCGTGGCGTTGGTAAAACGACGATTGCAAGGATTCTTGCTAAATGTCTGAACTGTGAAACAGGTGTAACATCTACACCGTGTGAAGTATGTCCAACGTGTACCGCAGTCAATGAAGGTCGATTTATAGACTTAATTGAAATTGACGCAGCATCCCGAACCAAAGTTGAGGATACACGAGAATTATTGGATAACGTACCTTATGCACCAACGCAAGGTCGTTTTAAAGTGTATCTCATTGATGAAGTACACATGCTGTCCACACATTCATTCAATGCTTTACTCAAGACACTTGAAGAACCGCCTGAACATGTCAAATTTTTATTTGCGACGACAGATCCTCAAAAACTTCCAATTACGGTTATTTCACGTTGTTTGCAATTTACTTTACGCCCATTGGCGGTTGATGAAATCACTTCACATCTCACACAAATTTTAACTAAAGAATCAATTAATGCGGAAGCTGATGCGATTTGGCAGATCGCTGAGTCAGCACAAGGTTCTTTACGTGATGCACTGTCGCTAACAGATCAAGCAATTGCATATGGGCAAGGTGCGATTCACCACCAAGATGTGAAAGAAATGCTGGGTTTGATTGATCGCACGATTATTTTCGACCTTATTTTGGCGATACATCAAAATCAACGTGCTAAAGTCAGTGCTTTATTACTCCAATTCCGTCAACAAGCACTTGATGTTTCTTTGGTGTTGGATCAACTCATTTCAACTTTACATGAGTTGGCTTTACTCCAATACTTACCAGACTTGAGTTTAAAATATAGTGCTGAGATTAATCAGAAAATTATGCAGCTTTCGAGCATGATTTCTGCTCAAGATCTACAATTGTATTATCAAATTGCATGTAAAGGTCGTGCTGAATTACAAATTGCAGTGACTCAAGAGCAAGGCTTTGAAATGTGTGTGCTCAGGTTGTTGGCATTCCGCCCCATGGCGAATAATGAGCAGCTGACCACTCAAGCACCTCCAGAACCATCAAATGTCTTAAAAGAAGCTGAAAATTTCAATCAGATTTCGACAGAGAATTCAGAATCTATACCGGCTGATCATCAAGAAGCAGGATCGAAAATCAGTTTGCCTGAGAATAATACGAGTTCGATTCAGCCTAGTCGTGATGTAAATGATGAGGAAAATACGGATCTAATCTTATTTCAGCAGATGATGGCATCTGATGATGAGGTAGTTCCAGCTGAGTCAATTCAGCCTGAAAAAACTGAATCTGAAAGCTTGCACTCAACAGAATTAAATCATGCGGATGATGTCGGTCAGTCTGTATCTGTTGAGGTGAAACAAGAGAATTTAACCAACTCTGTGGTAGGCAGTGGGGAGGTTGAGCTGACTTCATTTGGAGCAAGCTCTAATTCAGAACCTGTTGAATCTTCTATTGTTGATCAAGACAATATTTTCTTTTTAGAGCCGAAGCCAAATGAACATTCTGCTGAAAGCGCTGAATTGTCAGTTCAAGTAGAAGGATTATCGAATGGCACTCATTTCCCAAGTCTAGATCTACCTGATGAGAATAAAATTGTTGTCACAGATGTTGGCTTAAAAGGTTTAATGCCTCAAGATATTCTTAAACTTGAGCCTGTCGAATTGGTAGGTGAATGGGATACTCAAAAGTGGGAATATTGGTTCAGAAATAGTCCATTAACACCTGCGGTACAAGAATTAGCACAACAAGGTCTTATGCAAGGTCAAATTGATGGGACATGTGAATTCTATATCCCTGCAAAATACGAAGCTTTATTGCACTCACTCATTCCGAGTTTAGAAGCAGCACTCAAGCAATCATTTTCAAAATCTCAATTAATCGTAAAATACAACGAACCAAACGGTGAGACGCCTTTCGATCTGCAGGAAAAGCGTAAGCAAAAGGCATATCGACGTGCTGAAGAATTGATTCATCAAGAACCCGTCGTGGAGGACTTGTTAAAAATTTTCGGCGGTGAGCTACATAATATTCAGCTTAAGTCTTAAGTTGATTTCGTCATAAACGTAGTTAAGGCTTCGCGTATTGAGTTTGGTAATTCAATACTTTTACGAGAGTCACGGTCGACAAATACATGCACAAAATAACCTTGAGCAGCAGGCTCTGATTGATTTTTCCTAAATATTGAAATGCTATACGTCACTGAAGATCGTCCAATCTTTTCGATAGCGACAGCAACATCAATGACTTCAGGGTAGGATAGTTCAGAAAAATATGTACATTTTGATTCAACAACGAGTCCAATGATAGGCGAAGTTTTAAAGTCAAATAGTGCGTGTTGAATAAGTAGCGCATTTGCGGCGGTGTCAAAGTAGCTGTAATAAGTGACGTTATTGACATGCCCATACACGTCATTATCAGCCCAACGGGTTTGGATGGGAAAAAAGAATTGATAGTCTGCTCTTGTTTTTTTTGAAATAGTTGTCATATTTTATTCAGAAAGTTGATTAAAGATTTCGAGTCATTTAATGATAAATTGCTTGGTAGATGCTTAAAGCATCAGCATAGCTTAGAGCTCTAGGATTGTTTTGTAAGAGGCGCGTTTGTTGCATCGCATCATTAGCTAACATCTCTAAATCTGATTCTTGTACACCTAGCTCATTGAGTTTTAAGCTCAACCCACTCTGGCTAACATGCCTTTCCATATGATCTATAAATAAATCACATAAGCCATCAGTATTGCCTTTGCTATATGGGTCAATCCATTGCATCAGTTCAGCATAGTATTTCTTCGCTTGAGGTGCATTGAATTTCAGTGTTTCAACAAGCACGATTGCATTGGTATGACCATGCGATAAGTGATAATGCCCGCCCAAAGGATAGGCAAGCGCATGAACAGCTCCAACAGGAGCATTTGCAAATGCTTGTCCAGCCAACATAGAGCCTAAGAGCATTTTTTGGCGCGCTTCTAGGTTTTGGGGTTGCTCTAGAACAAGTTTTAAATTTTGATTCAATAAATCCAATGCTTGTTTAGCGAGCAAATCAGAATAGAAATTTTTCTTTAGTTTTGAGGTGTAGGCTTCAATTGCATGCACCATTGCATCGATTCCTGTTGCTGCAGTGATGTGAGCCGGAAGACCTTGAGTAAAAGTTGCATCTAAAATGGCAGTATCCGCATACAGAACGGGTGAAACAATTCCTGTTTTTGTTGTTTTACCTGTAGTGACAATAGAGATTGGTGTAACTTCTGAACCTGTACCTGCAGTTGTAGGCACTAAGATGAGTGGTAATCGTGGCGATTGAGCTTGATTGACGCCATATAACTCAGAAATCGTTTGGGTTTGATTGGGGTGTGAAAGTACGGCAATAATTTTTGCAACGTCTAAGGAGCTACCACCGCCAAAACCAATGACTGCATCAATCTGTAAACGTTTTGCTTCATCTACTGCATTTAAGATGACATCTTCTGGAGGGTCTGCAACGACATCGGAAAAAATACTGAACTCAGTCCCAGTAGCGTTGAAAATGTGAAGAAGAGGTTGGTGGAGGTGGTGATCAATCATCCCTTGATCTGTGACGAGAAGAACTTTATTAAATCGATGTTGTTTTAAAATTGAGCCAAGCTGTTGAATACTCCCTAAACCAGAAATAATATTCCCGACAGTTTGAAATTGAAATTGGCTCATCACACATCCTTTTTGCGCTTTAAATAAGATTATTGTTTTACAGTTCTATAGGATTCACTCCTTAAATAACTTAACATATGCACTGCGAAAGTATATGTATTTTTGAGGCGAAGATGACGACGAAAATGCCATACAAAATTTTATGTGTATGTTTAGGAAATATTTGTCGTTCCCCAACAGCAGAAGTGGTAATGAAACACTTTGCGGATTTAGAAAAATTAAATATTCAAGTTGATTCAGCTGGAACCAGTAATTATCACCCAAATAAAGCGCCTGATTATAGAAGTCAAAAGCACGCATTGAAACGAGGATATGATTTATCTTCATTACGTGCGAGACAGATTCGTATTGAAGACTTTAAGGAATTTAATTTAATCTTGGCGATGGATCATGAAAATCTAGTCAATATTCAGAAACTGCAAGTTGAAGCAGCGCAAATATTTCAAAACCATGAACCACGAGCAAAAATAGAGCTCATGAGTGCCAAAGATCCTTCATATTTAAATCAACCCGTACCAGATCCTTACTATGGTGGAGATGATGGCTTTGAGTTGGTCTTAGATCAATGTGAGTCGAACAGTAAAGCATGGATTAGTTACTTAAAACCAATGTTGCAGCAGTCAAACGTTGAGTAAGATAAAAATATGATTGATATTCAAACTAATATACAACTCCAGTCTTTCAATACGTTGAATTTAAATGCTGTTGCATCTCATTATTGTATTGTTCGATCTCTTCAAGATTTGCGAGAAGCAATTCAATTTGCTGAGCAAGCTCAATTAAACATGATGATACTTTCTGGGGGGAGTAATATGCTGCTTCCCGAGTATCTAGATGCTTTAGTTGTTCAATTACATTTAGATGATCTTGTCCTGCTTGCTGAAGATGATACCAATGTAACAATTCGAGTAGGTGCTGGACGTCACTGGCATGAGTTCGTGCTATGGACAACAGAGCAAGGTTTTTATGGATTGCAAAATCTCGCATTGATTCCAGGGTGGGTGGGTGCTGCACCTGTTCAGAACATCGGTGCCTATGGCGTTGAAGTCGGTGAATTTATTGAATTTGTAGAGGCTTTTGATCGTACTAAAAATGAAATCGTTCAAATCCAAGCGAGTGATTGTCATTTTTCATATCGACACAGTATTTTTAAAGATCACCCTGAGCGGTTTGTTATTACTGCGGTCATCTTTAAATTACTTAAACACCCACAACTCAAAATGCATTATGGAGATTTAAAAGCTGCGATGGGCGATGACATTACGCCATATAATTTACAGCAACAAGTGATCAAAATTCGTCAAAGTAAACTCCCAGATCCTGCAGAATATCCAAATGCAGGGAGCTTTTTTAAAAATCCGATTTTAATTAAAACGAAATTTGAGGAAGTTTTACAGCTTCATCCCACGATTCCACACTATCCTCAAGCGGATGGTTCCGTAAAAGTTGCAGCTGGTTGGTTGATTGACCAATCAGGCTGGAAAGGAAAAAAATTAGGAAAAGTGGGAATGTTTGATCGACAGGCTTTAGTTTTAGTCAATTACGCCGATGCATCTCTCACAGATGTGCAGGCAACCTATCGCTCTGTGCAGCAAGATGTGTTAAATAAGTTTGGTATTTTATTAGAACCTGAGCCTGTTTTGTTCGATCAAAAAGGTTCTATTCAATCTCATTTGGTTTAAAAAGGACAGTATGTCTAGAAAACATTGGATGGTGACAACGGTGCGTATGATGGCGATCATATTCGCACTTTTGGGCTGTCTCATGGTTTTCTGGTATACACCATTTTATTCAGCACTTGTTGTGAAATCACTTCACGCATTTGTCCCTATCAAAGTTGACGAAATTGCGGCCAAGAGCCAGCAAATGGCAGCGTTAACTGATAAGGAGGATTTGGAGCCTGGTTCAAGGCTGTGGATTGCAAGACAAGCTTATCTCAAACTTATTGAAGAACAATTGAATGATCAAGGGGCTGAACAGCTTGCTGAAATTCAAACTCGCTATGTGTTATTAAAACAAAAAATTAAAGATGAATTGCTTACAGATATAAATACAAAGAACGAAACTAAAGAGGATGTTGTCTTCGCAATTGATCAGCCTGATTTAGCCAGTGATGTTGCCATAAGCCAAACTGATTCAACAAATTCATCCATCAATGAAGAAAAAAATCAGCGCTTGGCTTTAATGGAAAAATATGAATTTTTCCTTAGAAATCATCCCTTAGAAGATGATGAGGTTCAAACATTAGATCCGCAAATCTATAAAGATATCGCGTTGATTCAAAATGAAAATAAAACTTTATCAAATCAGAAAGATAAACCTTATGCGATAGTTGTGCTGGGTGGTGGGTTGACGCTAGGGGATAATAAAATTGATATCGTAGTTAATGATTACACACGCTCTAGACTAGAAAAAACACTTGAGATTGAGAAGCAAACGGATTTACCTATTGTGTTGAGTGGTGTTGAAGCACCGTACATGCAAGCATGGTTAGCATCGCGTGGGGTAGAAGCGAATCTATTAGAGCAACGCAGCATGAATACCTGTGAGAATACACGCTTTAGTTCATTATTATTACAAAAAAAAGGAGGAGCGCCGACAGTGATTCTGATTACCGATCGTTATCATATGACTCGTACACGACGTCTTTTTGCTTTGAACGGTATCAAGACAATTCCTGTTGAAGCGCCCATGCCTACAATGCTGACAACATGGCGTCCTAGCCAATTAAATTACGATCACAGTCGTCGTGCAAATTATGAATTACTTGCCACGATCAGAGATGTAATGTTTGGCTCTAGCGGTTGTCGGGAGGTGCCATAATGTCTGATATTCCATTTCTGAATCCAAATGTGTTGAAACAACTCGATTTACCCATTCCGAATCGAGAACAAACACCATTAAGGTTGGAACCTTTAAACTTAAATCGACCTTATTCACCTTCGAAAGAGATTCAAGCTTATCGTCATCTTTACGCACTTGATCGTCTTGAAGCGAATTATTGGCAGGGTTATATCAAAATGCCTTTGTTCAAACTTCATGTGCAGGTGTATCAACCTCGCATAGAGCAGGTGAAAGGTACTGTATTCTTATTGCATGGCTATTTGGAACACAGTGGGATTTACCAACCAATTATTGGTGAATTGCTGGATCAAGGGTTTAGTGTTTTAACTTATGACTTGCCTGGACATGGGTTAAGTGATGGCAATGCTGCCAGCATTCAGAACTTTGATCATTATCAGCAAGTACTCCATGCGGTTCACCAATATGTAAAACAAGCTGATCAATTGCCTAAACCATGGCTAGGTATTGGACAGAGTACTGGTGGTGCAATTTGGATGCATCATTTGTTGGAGTTTGCTGAACAACGTAAAAATCCAATTGTAGAACGCGTATTGCTCTTGTCGCCGTTAGTCAGACCTGCAAAAACAGCATGGTGGCATAATCCAGTAGGCTTGGGCATCATTCGCCGTATCAAACGTGAAGTTCCAAGGCATTTTAAGCGCAATAATCACAACCCTGAATTTTTAAGATTTGTACGTCTAAAAGATCCACTACAACCGCGTATGATGGGGATGGATTGGATATTAGCAATGTCAAAGTGGATGTTGGAAATGGAAAATCGACCTGCATGCCGAATTCCAGTTTGGCTCGCTCAAGGTGCCCAAGATCAAACCGTAGACTGGCGTTATAATATCGAATTTATTCGCAGAAAGTTTCGCCTCCAGACCTTGCTTATGCTAGAGGAGGGATCCCATCAGTTGATCAATGAGCGTGCGGATATACGGGCAGCATTAACGGGTCTAATCCCAGCGTTCTTGCATGCTCAAAGTCACAAAGGATACTTTTAAAATAAAGGTGCTGATTTCAGCACCTTTTTGATGAAACTAGAATTTGCTGGCATCTGCCAAATTCCACATTCTGAAATAGAAATTTTCTTCATCTCTATCTTTACAGTTTAATAATTGACCTGATTCTAACCAAAAATGTAATTGAGCATAATTTTTGATTTCACGATCATTTATACGTTGCGCGAGATGATGAGCTTTAATTTCGCTCGGATGATTTAAACCTGCAGCTGCTATCATTTCCGCCAGTGCATGCAATGTATTTTTGTGGAAATTATAAACACGTTCTGCTTTCGTTGGTACATGGACTGCTTTTTGGCGCTCAGCATCTTGTGTTGCTACCCCAACTGGACACTGATTGGTATGGCAACTTTGAGCTTGGATACAACCGACAGCAAACATAAATCCACGAGCTGAATTCACCCAATCTGCACCTAAGGCAAAGGTACTTGCAATATCAAAAGCACTGATGATTTTACCACTTGCACCAATTTTTACTTTATCTCTTAATCCAGCACCTACTAAGGTATTGTGTGCAAACAAGAGCGCTTCACGCAGTGGTGTTCCGATATTATCGCTAAATTCAATCGGTGCAGCACCGGTCCCACCTTCTGATCCATCTACGACGATAAAATCAGGAACAATATTGGTTTCAAGCATAGCTTTGACAATACTCATAAATTGCCAAGGCTGTCCGATACATAATTTGAATCCAACAGGTTTACCACCTGATAGTTCACGTAACTTTTGAATAAAATGCATCATTTCAATCGGTGTATTAAAGCTAGGGTGGCTTGGCGGGGAAATACAATCGCGATCACGAGGAACACCACGAATCTTCGAAATTTCTTCTGTAATCTTATGTTTGGGTAAAATACCGCCGTGACCTGGTTTTGCACCTTGAGACAGTTTTAGCTCAATCATTTTGATATTGGGATGTTTGGCTTGAGCTTTAAATTTTTCAGGATCAAATAGACCTTCTTCAGTTCGACAACCAAAATATCCACTGGCGATTTGCCAAACAATATCTCCATTATTTTCAAGATGGTAGGGGCTTAGGCTTCCTTCGCCAGTATCATGATAGAACTGACCCATGTGGGCACCGAGATTAAGTGCGCGTATTGCATTAGCACTTAAACTCCCAAAACTCATTGCTGAGATATTCATGATTGATGCACTATAAGGTTGAGCGCACTGATCATTACCCACTTTAATACGGAAGGTGCTGGTATCAGCTGGGAGTTTCGGTGCAAGAGAGTGAGTAATGAAACGATAGTCATCTTGATATACATCAATAATTGAACCAAAAGGCTTATCAGCATTTTCATTCTTTGCACGCTGATAAACTAAGCTACGTTGCATTCTTGAAAAGGGTAAAGCGTCTTGGTCTGATTCAATAAAATATTGACGAATTTCGGGTCTGAAATCTTCAAATAAGAAGCGAAAATGCCCCATGATCGGGTAGTTCTTTAAAATCGAATGTTTATTTTGAAGTACATCATATAGGCCTAACACACTGAGTAAACTGGTCAGTAGCCAAATAATATTAATGACACTGTCGGATAGAAAATAATAAATATAATGGGGGCTGTAAAATAGCCTAAGCCATGTAATACTCAGGGCGATGATAATACATGCGAACCATACAGAATGTCTTGAAAAAAAAGTGTTCAGTAATTTATGTCTTATTGCTTGAGCAGGACTTGCCATTTTTATTTTCCATCGTTCTTTAATGCAATTACCATACGAACTTCTATGGAATCAGACAAGTAGTGAATTGTTAGCTTACAGCTGTAAGCTAACAATTTATATTTATGGGTTTAGTTTTCTTCCGAAGGAAGCAACATAATGATCGAACTATTCAAGAGTTCCGCGAGATCTTCAAGAATATGTTGATCATATAAACTTTCATCTAAAGCGATCATTTCACCATCAGCGATACGTTTTAAATGAGGTTTAAATTCTTCGGAGATACATAAGCGCTCTCCATTTGCCCAAAAGTTAAGTTCATCATTGAAGTTGCTATAAAGCAAACGTGAAGCAGGTTCGATTTTTAATAAATAACCTTCTTCAAGTGCTTCTTCTAAATCACCTGTTCCAATTTCGTCATTTTCTGGAATATTGTTAGGATAACCAGGTTGCGAAGCGAGACACATGATGGCTTCATTTAGCATCTCAGGATTTTGCAGTTGAGCTAAAAGTTGTTCGCGCAAATAGCTAAGCTCATGATCTGAAATTTCGCCGACAGCAGTGCTGACAGAGCGTGTGATATCTAATAATGGTTTTTTCAGTTGCTCTTGTTCTGAAAAAGAATCACCAAGACTATCCATCATGTCTGAGATATTTGGCATGCGGAACCCGAAAGAATAGGTTAAACACTCATCTTCAGCTACGCCATAATGAGAAAGACCAGGTGGGACGTATAGTAAATCTCCCGGCGCCAAAACTTCATCAAAATGAACTTCCATTTCTTGCAAAAGTTTTAAAGGCTGACCTGCAACGAGTGCTGTCTGTTCATCACACATTTGCCCTAATTGCCAACGGCGATGTCCGTAACCTTGAACTAAAAATACATCATAAAAATCGAAGTGTTTGCCGACAGAACCACCTTGTGGTGCGTAAGACACCATAATATCTTCACGACGCCATTGAGGAATAAAAGGAAATTTTTTCCATAATTCAGCAAGATCAAACGAATAGTGATCGACCGCTTGAACGAGCAGTGTCCATAATTTTGGCATTTTTTGGAAGTCTGCTTTGAGTAGTGGTGATGACTTCACATTCCATTGGTTAGGGTCGCGATCTTTTTGTTTGATTAAACGCGCAGTCACGTTTTCATCGAGTGCAAGCTCCTTAACATCATTGGGTTCAAGTAAACCCACAATTTCAGGAACTGCATTACGAACGAGGAGAGGTTTTTTTTGCCAATATTCCGTAAGGAATTGTTCAGCGCTAATACCGCCGAGAACGTCTAAAGTTTGGGACATAATAAGGACTACAATTTAGTTTGGCTTATTGTCCCTTGAACGATGCAAGTTCTGCAAGTGACACGGCTTTAAAAGCGCATGTTTTCTTGCTTATGGATGATACAAATGAATATGAAAAAAATTGAATATAGCTATTTTAAGGAAATAATTAATTTACACTTTGAGGGGAATTTCATATCGTATAACAGCCATTATGTTAAATGAGGCAGATTTATTGAATCAAATATTAACTAAACTAATCATCATCAAAAGGGCTTTCAGCACCAAAACTACTTATACAAGCTTTGGATGTATATAGAAGCCCATCTCCTGAAGAATGAATGCTGACCAAGAAATCTTTTGTTTCGAAAATTTCAGGAGGGGGTATAAGGTATATTTTTTCTTGAACTACAAATCTGTAGACTAAGTTAAGTAAAAAAGTGCGCTAGCTGAGTCTAATAGATTTTTTAAGTTCGCGAGATTTCTATTAATCTCACGATCATGCTTAATTTTATTATGGTGATTCCACCATAAAATTGTTTCATCGCTATCTATCTTATCAAATGGAGTGAATTTTAAAGGTGTATATTTAATTTTTACGTCAGACTTTAAGAGAGATAGACTTTGTAGTTGTGTTTCATCTTTATAGTATTCACGAAAATCTCTAAAGTTGAATGAATTACCAATATTAGATGTACAAGCTTTAAAAATAGCTTCAATTTCTGAACAAATTGTAAGATACAAATTCATTATTTCTATAGAAAAAGTTTCATTGTTTCTAATGTCAAAATCTACGTGAGTAATAAATTCTTTTAGTTTTTTTCTATATGTAGAAATCTATTCCAGTAGTTATCATGCATATGTATCCCCCTAAAGATATTATCCAAAATTGAAAAAAACTTTAACAATGATAACTTAAACTAAGATAATGGATGTTATACAAAGTTTCTTAACTTGTTCATGTAATTCATATTCTTAACTTGAAATGAACAACCCAAATATGATCATTTGAACTTTTTTACAATTTCTATGTTTTGAGATCGCTTATCGATCAATTTTCCACAGCTTTGTGTAGATAAATTAATTTAGCTCAGTTGTAATTATTTGAGCTAAAAATAGGGTATTTATTTCATTCATCAGTTGCTAGTAACAAATAATTCCAAAAAAACCGAGTCATTGAACTCGGTCTTATTTATTAATAAGCAACGTATCAAGGCACTAGAATTTTCAATTCACGTAAAATCTTACACAATTGGATCATCGGCATACCCATTAAAGTTGTTTGATCCTGACCGATCATTTCTTCAAATAAGCTGATGCCCAAACTTTCGCATTTGAAACTCCCAGCACATTGTAAAGGTTGTTCAAGTGCGACATAACGCTTAATTTCTTCAAGATTCAAATGCCTAAATTTGACCTTATAATGTTCAACAATGGTTTCTTCAAACCCAGATGAAGCGTGTTGAACACTCAAAGCTGTACTGAAATAAACAATTTTTCCTGAATTTGCTTGAAGTTGTTTGATTGCTTTTTCAGGAGATAAAGGTTTTCCAATAAATATATCAGGTGCGCCTTCACGCCAAGCTACCTGATCAGAACCAATAACGATCGCATCTGGATCTTTCTCAGCAAAATATTTTGCTTTTTCATATGCAAGTCGATAGGCAAGATCATCGGCATGGCTTTCCCCACGCGGAGTCTCATCGATATCGGGTGATATTTGTTCAAAATCGATATGTAATCGATTAAGTAATTCCTTACGTGTCTGACTGCCAGAAGCTAAAATAATTCTTGCTGACGTTGAAGCAACATGATGATTCATTACACTGAGAATTCCATTAAAATATCAATCGGGACATAAGCAAGAACCGACTGATGACAGGCCTGAAGTTTTAAATTCGGTGCCATATCATTCTGATAAGCTTCAACCCAGCGCGTCACACAAATACACCAGAAATCACCAGGTTTTAAACCGGGAAAACCAACTTCGGGTAGTGGTGTTGTCAAATCATTCCCAATTCGTTGCGAGAAACTTAAGAATTCTGACGTCATTTCGGCACAGACTGTATGTTGACCTAAATCAGACGGCGCAGTGTGGCAAAAACCATTTCTGAAATATCCTGTGATAGGATCAAAACAACAACTGGCGAGCGGTTCGCCGAAAACATTTAAACGATTAATACTTGGATCTGGATGGATAGACATAGTAACACTTTGTGGTTCGACTCCATCTATCATAATCAAATCTAAAGATTTCTACAGCTTTTCTGAAATTTTACTCACCTTTTTTAGCATAATCATTTAGAATCTATGCGGTTTTGATATCTATAAAGTGAGCTATACATGAACTTTCAGCGTATGACTGACCTCGATTTAGCAGGTAAACGTGTTCTGATCCGTGAAGACTTAAACGTTCCTGTTAAAAATGGTGTGATTACGAGTGATGCACGTTTACGCGCTGCATTACCAACAATTAAAGCCGCTCTTGGAAAAGGCGCAGCAGTAATGGTTTATTCTCACCTTGGTCGTCCAGTTGAAGGTGAGCCTAAAGCTGAACAATCACTTGCACCTGTTGCTGCCTACTTAACTGAAGCATTGGGTCAAGAAGTTAAATTACTCACTGAATATTTGGATGGTGTTGAAGTTGCACCAGGCCAAGTTGTGTTACTTGAAAACTGTCGCTTTAACACAGGCGAAAAGAAAAATAATCCAGAGTTGGCAGCAAAATATGCAGCACTATGTGATGTGTTTGTGATGGATGCATTTGGTACTGCACATCGTGCAGAAGCATCGACAGAAGGTGTGGCTCGTCTTGCTAAAGTTGCAGCAGCAGGTCCATTACTTGCCGCTGAATTAGATGCACTTGGTCGTGCGCTTCAGACGCCTGAGAAACCAATGGTTGCTATCGTAGCGGGTTCAAAAGTATCGACTAAACTTGATGTTTTAACATCGTTATCAGATATTTGTGATCAGCTCATTGTCGGTGGTGGTATAGCGAATACATTCTTAGCAGCTGCGGGCTATAACGTTGGTAAATCACTTTGTGAAAATGACTTAATCGATACAGCTAAAGCAATTGCTGCGAAAGTATCGGTTCCATTGCCAACAGATGTTGTTGTTGCTGACGCATCAGAAATTAACTTTGATGACTTCCTTGGCTCATTAGCGGCAGCAAAAGCCGTAGTGAAAAAAGTTGAAGATGTTGCTGACAATGACATGATTCTTGATGTTGGTCCAGAAACAGCTCAAGCATTTGCTGAAATTTTAAAAACTTCAAAAACAATTCTTTGGAATGGTCCAGTAGGCGTATTTGAGGTTGATCAATTTGGTGAAGGCACGAAAGCGCTATCTTTAGCGATTGCAGAATCTGACGGTTTCTCTATCGCAGGTGGTGGTGATACTTTAGCTGCGATTGATAAGTATGCAGTGGCTGACAAAATTGGTTATATCTCAACGGGTGGTGGTGCTTTCCTTGAATTTGTAGAAGGTAAGACATTACCAGCAGTCGCTGTTCTACTTGAACGCGCTTAATTGGATTTAAGAAAAAAGACCTTCTAAGAAGGTCTTTTTTTTATGACTAATTTTCGTCATGAAAATGAAATAATTTTGAAATATTATGATCATAATCTGATTTATCATGCGGAATAACATCATGAAATTACAATTAGGCGTAATTGCACTATTGGCTGCTACTCTTGCAATGACGGCTTGTTCTAAACAAGAAAGTGCACCAGCTGCAGATCAAACATCAACATCAGAAGTTGCTGTTGAAGCATCAGATATTAGTGCTGAACAACAAGCGGCTATCGATGCTATTGATCAGCCATTACAAGATGAAAATAATACTGATGTTCCTGAAGAAGTTGCAAATGCACCTGCTGATCAAGCAACGGCGGAGTGATTTTCTACTTCAATAAGTATTAAATTGAAAATCTCCCTGCAATTGCAGGGATTTTTTATGAAATACTGTCAATTGTTGCTGAATTGAAACACAGGTCAGGTTAGAATATGGAGCATTACCTGGGAGGAAATTATGGCTCTTATTTCAATGCGCCAGCTCTTGGATCACGCCGCAGAACATAGTTACGGCGTACCAGCGTTTAACGTAAACAACTTAGAACAAATGCGCGCGATTATGTTAGCCGCAGATGAAACAAATTCACCTGTTATTGTTCAAGCATCTGCTGGTGCTCGTAAATATGCTGGTGCTCCATTCTTACGCCATCTTATTTTGGCTGCAATCGAAGAATGGCCACACATTCCAGTTGTGATGCACCAAGACCATGGTACTGATCCTGACGTTTGCCAACGTTCAATCCAATTGGGCTTTTCATCAGTAATGATGGATGGTTCATTAGGTGCAGATGGTAAAACACCAACAACTTATGATTACAACGTAGATGTAACTCGTCGTGTTGTTCAAATGGCACATGCGTGTGGTGTATCTGTAGAAGGTGAGATTGGTTGCCTAGGTAGCCTTGAAACTGGTTTGGCTGGTGAAGAGGATGGTGTTGGCGCTGAAGGCGTTCTAGATCATTCACAACTCCTTACTTCGGTTGAGGAAGCGACTCAATTTGTCGCTGATACTAACGTTGATGCGTTAGCAATTGCGGTTGGTACTTCACACGGCGCTTATAAATTTACGCGTCCACCTACAGGTGATATTTTAGCGATTGATCGTATTAAAGAGATCCACGCTGCACTTCCAAATACTCATCTTGTAATGCATGGTTCAAGTTCAGTTCCACAAGAATGGTTAGCGATTATTAACCAATACGGTGGTGACATCAAAGAAACTTACGGTGTTCCTGTTGAGCAGTTGGTTGAAGCAATTAAACACGGTGTACGTAAAATCAATATCGACACTGACTTACGTTTAGCTTCAACAGGTGCTATGCGTCGTATGATGGCTGAAAAACCAAGTGAATTTGATCCACGAAAATTCTTTGCTCAAACTGTTGAAGCAATGAAGCAAATCTGTGTAGATCGTTATACTGCATTTGGTACAGCAGGTCATGCTGACAAGATTCGCCCAATTTCTTTAGAGAAAATGGTAGATCGTTATAAATAATTAATAAAATTATTTATAATTTTAAAAAGCCCACAGTGATTGTGGGCTTTTTCTTGAATAAAAAACAAGAGCAAATTATGGAACTGATTTTTTCAGCAGCTTTATGCAGTGTACTAGTATCGATTTTATTGAAGTTTAGTAAGTCTCGTGGATTTGATGTCATGCAAATGATTGCGTGGAATTATGCCATCGCCACGATACTCTGTTTTTTTTGGTTTGAGCCAGATCTCTACCAAATATCATTAACCTCCACACCTTGGTGGCTTATTGGGTTGTTGGGAATAGCTTTACCCTCAATATTCTTGCTGCTTTCCAAATCACTTGATCAAGCTGGAATTATCAGAACTGAAATCGCGCAAAGATTATCCGTTGTTCTTTCATTGTTGGCAGCCTATTTTCTTTTCCAAGAAAAATTTAGCACCCTGAAATTGATTGGTATTGCATTGGGTTTGAGTGCAATTGTTTTGATCATTTTTTCTAAAACATCGACACCAACATTGCAAACAAAAAAAGCAGGAATGTATTTGCTCGCAGTTTGGCTTGGCTATGCACTCGTAGATGTTCTGTTAAAATACAGTACAAGTTTAGGGTTAAAATTTGCAGTCAGTTTAAACTTGATGTTTGTGTTTGCTTTCATTATTTCCATGGGATATTTGTCCCTGCGTCAAACATCATGGTCATTGCAAAATTTTCTTGCTGGACTAAGTTTAGGTGTATTGAATTTTGCCAATATTGCACTTTATGTGAAAGCACATATGTTGTTAAAGGATTCACCCGCAATCGTATTCGCTGGCATGAATATTTTGGTAGTAGTGTTAGGTGTGATCGCAGGTATATTAGTTTTTAAAGAAAAAATAACGTTAAAAAATAGCTTGGGGATTCTGTTAGCGATCACAGGAGTGTTGTGTTTAGCATTCGCAATTTAACTGTGAACTTGCATACACTCTGTTTAATCATATAGTCGATAGATTCCACTAAAGCGCTCACAGCCTGTTTGCTCAGTTGAGACAATCAGTAATGATTTTTGATATTTGAGTTTGTACTGACAATCATGCTCATTATCAATAATTTCGTGTTTGTTTTGAGTGGTTGTATAAGCCAATAATGGGATGGTCTGGGTTTCTAGGCGATTGTTAGGGCTACGATAAGCAATACCTTCAATTTTGACGCGATCCTTGCTTAATTGATGAATCTTAAGGTGTACAGGTTGCGCTGCAATTTTACCTTGTTCAAACTTGATGTAATGCTGAGTAAGCGTTTGATTCATTGACATGTAAAAGTTTAAATCATCAATGCGTTGATTGATTTGTAATGACACACAATTTTTATTTTTACACTGCTGCAGTCGATTCAGCCAAAGCTGTTGTGTATCTTGAATTAATCGAGTTGGTGCATCGGTAACTAAGTAGGATGTTAAAAAGCGTTCATTCAATTCATCTCTCAAAGATGAAAAATCAACAGCACAAATCATGGAATTTTTAAAACTTGATTGAGGCTTATCGCATTGAATAAGTTGTGCCTGTGCGACAGAAACACTGCTTAATCCAATGAAAAAGATAGAAATTAAAGGTTTCATCCAACTTGATACGCTTTTTGACAACATCATCGCTTATACTTTCAAATGTTTGCGCATCTACTATAGCGAACAAGAATCAAAGAATACAAGATTTCATTTTCAAAAACTGTGTAAAGGAGTTCAATGTGAGCTTAGCTATTCGTATAGGTCAAGGTATTGATGTTCATGCTTTTGAGGAAGGCGATTATGTCACATTGGCTGGTATTCGTATTCCGCATACACATGGTTTGAAAGCACACTCTGATGGAGATGTAGTTTTACATGCACTTTGTGATGCATTGTTGGGTGCTTTAGCGCTCGGTGATATTGGACAGCACTTTCCAGATACTGATGAACAGTTCAAAGGCGCGGACAGTAAGGTTTTATTAAAGCATGTTTATCAGTTGATATTGGATCGTGGTTATCAACTGAATAACGCGGATATTACAGTGGCTTGTGAGCGTCCAAAATTAGCGAAACATAATTTAGATATGCGTCAAAGTATTGCAGATGTACTTGATGTGGATATCAATCAGATTAGTATTAAAGCCACTACCACTGAAAAATTAGGGTTTACTGGTCGTCAGGAAGGAATCCTGTCTACAGCGACCGTATTAATTAGTCATCAATGAGCAATTTTGATCATTCAAAGTTTTGCGCTTTCATCAAAGAGGCTTGCAGTTCTTGAGTGGCTTTACGTCCTTGCAACTGTAAGCCGACTGCGTGCATTAACCCAGTCCAAGTGTTGTTGGGTTCCCATACTTGGTGTAATAGCTCATGTGCTGTAGATAAATCCATATTCATATAATGTAGTCGGTACAGATAGATTAATGAACTACATTGATGATTTTTGGTGCAATGTATCCAGACCATTTTCTCTTTAACGAGATGGTCGATCAGATCGAGCACAAATAAACATTGATCGTCATGTGGAAATTCTGGATCAATAGGGACTTGGATGTAGTTAAGACCAATTTCAGCACTTAAGCGATCCTCATGATTTAAGTTCGGTGTAGCATCATTAAAAGCGAGATTAATGATGGTATCGATACCATAAGCTTTAATCGATTTAAGTTGTTCTTCGTTTGGCTGACCTGAGCTAAACAAATGCTCATGAACAAATTGAAAATGGGGGATTGAGCTAAGTTCTTTTTCGAGTTGATCCATGATTAAACCTTATAAAAAACGCCATCGTGTGATGGCGTTTTATCTGATTAACGTTGTGGTAGAACGTCTTTCAAAGCTGCATCCATTTCCAACAAAACTTTTTCAGTTGTTTCCCAATCGATGCATCCATCTGTAACAGACTTACCATACTCTAAATCGCAAAGATTTGCAGGAATATCTTGGCGGCCACCTTTTAAATGACTTTCAACCATAATACCTACGATCGATTTATTGCCATCTAAAATTTGTTCAGTGATATTTTTTAGGACCAATGGCTGAAGGTATGGGTCTTTATTAGAATTGGCATGACTCGCATCAATCATGATCTTGTTACTTACTTTTGCTTTCGCCAATGCATTTTCAGCTTCTGCTACAGAGCCAGCATCATAATTCGGTTTGCCATTACCACCACGTAACACGACATGGGCATATTGGTTGCCTTTAGTACGAATGACCGAAACTTGACCTTGGTCATTTAAGCCAAGGAAACTATGACCATGTTTTACAGATTGCATCGCATTGGTCGCAACAGTGAGACCGCCATCCGTACCATTTTTAAAGCCAACTGGAGATGATAAACCTGAAGACATCTCTCGGTGTGTTTGGCTCTCTGTTGTACGTGCACCGATTGCTGACCAAGAAATTAAGTCTTGGTAGTACTGTGGAGAGTTTGGATCAAGCGCTTCAGTTGCGCATGGCAGACCTTTCTCATTGAGTTCAAGCAATAATTTACGGCCTAAACGTAAACCTTTTTCAATGTTGAAAGAGTCATTCATGTCAGGGTCATTAATTAAGCCCTTCCAACCCACTGTTGTACGAGGCTTCTCGAAATACACACGCATGATGATATAAAGCGTGTCTTTCACTTTTTCGCTTAAGACTTTTAAACGATCAGCATAATCATGAGCTGCTGCAGGATCGTGAATAGAGCACGGTCCAATGACTACGAATAAACGTTTGTCGTTGCCATCTAAGATATTACGTACAGTTTCACGACCTTTTAGGACTGTTTGGTATGCATTATCAGTTAACGGTAATTCTGTTTTTAATTCAGCAGGAGTAACAAGAGGCTGAATGCTTTGTACATTCACGTCATCAATGTCGTTTTGGGTGATAGAATTTGACTGTAAAGTATTCATTGCCGTCACTGGTTCGTTTTTACAAGAAAATGTTCAATCTATTGAATATAGCATGATTCAGTAGATCATTTGTTATCAAAAAGTTGAATGGATTTAATAAAAAAAAGTAATGAAATTGTCTTTTTGGTATTAATCAGAGTTTCTACTTGTATTGTATAGAATGATTTAATTTTTGAAAATTATTAAATTGAATAAATCATTTAATTTCACCTCAGTGAATTATACAGCTTCACTGAGGTTACAGTTTGAACATGATATTAATTAAGACTGGGCTTGAGTTGAGGTTTCAATAACTGCCTCAGGTGCGGTCACAGGTTTCGCTTTGACTGGATTAAGCATGAAGTTAACACCAATGGCAAATAAGGTGATGCCCAGTACCTTGCGAATAATTTTTTCAGGTAAATGGGAGCTCACCAGCGTACCAACGATGATTGCAGGAATCGATCCGACTAAAAGCCACATTAATAAATTGAAATCCACATTACCTGAATTCATATGCCCCATACCTGCCACGAGCGTCAGTAAAACTGCATGTACAACGTCAGAACCAATAATTCTAATCATAGGTAAATTAGGGAACATGATGATCAGCGCCATAATGCCGAATGCACCCGCGCCAACTGAAGATAAGGTCACAAAAATACCCAGTACAATACCCATTAAAGCTATATATAAACGCTTCTGCTTTAATTTTTCTCGAGTTAATTCAACTTCCTGTTCAGTAACTTCTTTGGAAAATTTTTTGAAGAATTTTTCTACCTGTGTACGGAATACAATTGAAATACCAGTAATGGTCAGCATAAAGCCTAAGACCATCGTGAGAATGGCTTTGTAATGTGTGGATTGACTCAAATAGTTGTCTAAAACCCAAGTTGTGGCTAAAGAGGCTGGAATACTTCCGATCGCGAGCCAAATGACGATAGGCCAAACAATATTAAGTTTTTTTGCATGTACAAAAGAGCCGAAAAACTTAGAAATCGCGGCATAAAGTAGATCTGTACCAATCGCAATATGTGGTTCAATTTTAAATAAACCAATCAAGATAGGGGTCATAAGTGAGCCACCACCCACGCCAGTGACCCCTACACAGAAACCAACTAAAACACCTGCTAAAATATATTCAATAGAACCGTACATCGTTTGTGCTACTTATCAGAAAACCGGCATATCTTATGATTTTTGAATATAAGCTGTTGTCTTGATTATTCATTTACTTATTCAAAAATAAGATAAAGCATTACTAAGTTAAGATATTTCAAGAACTCAATCTGTTATGAGATGCTTATGTTAAGATACTTGTAGAGCATGAAAGAGGATATTCATTTGCAAAATCGAAAACTTAGAATTGGCATTGTGGTTGGTGAAGTTTCAGGTGATACCTTAGGCGCCAAATTAATACGTCGTTTTCGAGAGCAGGGAATTGATGCTGAATTTGAAGGAATTGGCGGTCCTCAAATGATTGCAGAAGGTTTTAAAAGCTATTATGCGATGGATATTCTATCGGTGATGGGAATTGTTGAAGTATTAAAAGATATTAAAAAACTTTTTGCGGTTCGAGATGGCTTGGTTGATCAATGGACTAAACAACCTGTTGATATTTTTATAGGGATTGACGCACCAGATTTTAACTTACGCTTAGCAAAAAAAATAAAGCAAAAATCGTTGCCAATTAAGACTGTTCAATATGTGAGTCCTTCGGTTTGGGCATGGCGTCAAGGTCGTGTTCATGGTATCAAAGCCTCAATTGACTTGGTGCTTTGCCTATTCCCATTCGAAAAAACTTTTTATGATCGATTTAATGTGCCAGCGGTATTTGTTGGACATCCTCTCGCTAATCAATTACCGCTGGAAAATCCTATACTCGATGCAAAGCAGGCGCTTGGTTTAAATCCTGCACAAAAACATATCGCATTACTGCCTGGAAGTCGTCGTGGTGAAGTTGATAAGTTAGGGCCGCTTGTATTAGATGCAGCGAAGATTGTCCATCAAAAATATCCTGAGTATCAATTTTTAATTCCAGCCATCAATGAGGCTCGTAAACAACAAATTGAGCAGATCTTAATAGGTTACCCAGATAGGCTCAGAGATAATATCAAGTTAATGGAAAATATTGATGCGGAATCTAAAATAGGTCGGATGGTCATGGATGCCAGTGATATTGTGGCGTTGGCATCGGGTACTGCAACACTTGAGGCGATGTTATTGCATCGTCCCATGGTGACTTTTTATAAATTAAATAGTTTGACCTACTGGATTGCGAAACTTTTAGTGAAAATTCCTTATTATTCTTTACCTAATATTATTGCAGGTAAAAAAGTAATTCAGGAGTTAATCCAGAATGATGCAACTCCAGAAAACTTAGCACATGAGATTGAGTTGTTGATGAATATCGAAAACTCAAAAATACAATCTATGCAATTGTTGACGATGCACAAGCAACTATTGTCGGATCAAAATGAAGATCCAGTGCACGCAATTCTATCTATCCTTTAAAAAAAGCCTCATATTGAGGCCTTATTGATTTAGCATTATGAATCAGCACGAATTTTTAATTCATAACCCGTATATTTGCGTATATTGATTACACCTGTGTCCATAATCAGATATTGTCCTTTGATACCGTGCAGTTTTCCACGTATGACTGGCGTTTTGTCTAAGTTATGCGATTTAATTTTTTCAGGATATTGATCGACAGGATAAATGAATTCACGAGGAAGTTCGTTTTCTAAAATTTCTACATTTTCATTGAAATCTAGGCTCATGCTGAACTCATCTCGAATGGTTTCAATTTGAGGTTCAAACTCCGTGAGCAATTCATCTCTGATCTCTAACAAATTTACCTTTTCCGCTTCACCTTTCAGCAATTTTCTCCAGTCTGTTTTATCAGCGACTTGCGTACCAAACATGACTTCAAGTTGTCCTGATAACCGACGAGAGCCCACTTTCATAATAGGTAAAGCTTGGGTAGCCCCTTGATCTAGCCAACGTGTTGGCATTTGACCTAAACGGGTAATGCCAACCTTTAATGCACTTGAATTGGCAAGATAGACAATATGGGGTTGAAAGCATACTTCTTGAGCAAAGCTTTCTTCACGACAAGTCCCTAAATGGTAATGGCATGTTTCTGGCTTCATAATACACATATCACAGGCTGCTTTCGTTTTCATGCATTTAAAGCAGTGACCTTGGGAGTATGATTTTGGTGTTTTATTCCCACAGGAAACACAGTAAATTTTGCCGGTCCATTCAATTTCAATTTCTTGACCTAAGTTGAACGGGAGATTGATTTCTGAACGATCTAAAATAAATTTATATTCAACATTTGCCTGTTGTGTTTGTTGTTCAGTTACACTTAGGTTGGTTAAACCAGCGTGCATTTTATGACAAATGCCCTGTAATTCCATGCTTTAATCTCACTCAAATAAGGTGCAGCTCATGGCTGAGAAAAATGTCATCACGTCAATGCTAGACGATTTATCTAAAGAACAGCCAATTCAAACTGCCGTATGTCTTGGTCAGGATCTCAGCCAAGACTATGCTCAAACAATCCAATGGAATCATTTTAACGTAACTGAATTTTTAATGCTTCCTTTTCAGCAACGCTATGATCTAGGTGTTGTGATTTTAAAAAATGAACAGATGGATACACTATCAACCCATCATAAATCACAAATGCTGGTAAAACTGCGTGATTTAATGGCAAAAAGAATCGTCGTGTTGAGTCATATTGCAGATGAACAATTATTAAGAAGTCTGGGATTCACGCAGCTCATTGAGCAAAAAAATACAGAACAAGATTTCGCCTTATGGCAATTCAATATTTTGAATTATAAGCATGTGCCAGATTGGTTTAATTCTAAGTTTTGGGCTAATCCAGAAAATTGGAATAAGTTTCGATGGTAATGGCAAACTTTGAGTTTATCAAAACACAACAATTTCAATGTACAAAGCCATGTTTTTAACGATATGCTGATTCATGAAAATAAGAATGCAAAGGTGTCTTGATGACAAATTTAAGTAATATCGTTGAAATTTTAGCGAAACAGGCTTTAGGCGGTAATCAACAATCTAATCAATCGGGATTGGGTGGTGTACTTGGTTCGGTACTCGGAAGTTTAACGGCACAATATAATCAGACCAATCAAAACCAACAACAAGGTGGATTGGGAGGGATTTTAGGATCTGTACTTGGTGGTTTATCGGGTAGTCAATCTGGTGGTGTAGGCAAATCATCAGGTCTAAACGCTCAAACCTTATTAATCGCAGTAGTTCCTTTAATTCTCAATTGGATTCAAAAAAATGGCGGTTTGCAAGGTGCACTTGATCAACTGAAAGGTCAAGGTCTGACGAGTCAAGTGGATGATTGGGTGTCAACTGGTCCTGGTGAAAATGCCAATGTCAGTACGCAACAAGTTCAAAATTTATTTGATCAGCAAGATGTCGAGCAAGTTGCACAAGAAGCGCAAGTTCCTAAACAGGATGTATACAGTGCGATTTCTTCAGTCTTACCACAAATTATTGATTCGCTTACACCTCAAGCAAATAAGACCGATCCACAAGAAGCGAATTCAGATATACAAAATGTGTTGAATCTTGTATCAGGATTTTTAAAGAAATAAAGTGAAATTAATTTGAGTTAAAAGCCGGATGTGACATACATTCGGCTTTTTTTATGCAATCGATCAAAGGATGTATGTGGAATAAAATTTAAACGATTGATATATTTCATAAAGAAGCATAGGACATGCTGAATAAAACAAAAATCATTGAGGGAGAAATTCATGATCCGTAAGGAGCATTTAATCACTGCTTCGTTGTCCTCGATTAAGGCAACCTATCAACAACTTTCATCCGCGCCACTTGCCATGAGACAAGGAGAATATAAGGCTCAGTTTATTGGTCCTTGGTGGTTAAGAGTGTCTGCAGCACCGAGTTTATTTTTAAGTGGATTGGGGGGATGGTTTGGGAAAAAATTCATCAATCAAAATTTAGTCACTAATATTTTACTCAATCGCGGGCAGAGAAGTGAAAAGCTTCAAATGGAGTGTCTAGAAGAGGCGTCTTTGATTGATGGAAAACAAACGATCGCCTTGTATTATGGCAAGACAGCACCAATTCCATGGCGTTGGGTGGTTGATGAGTTAAGACAGCTTGATGAACATACGATGTTATGTATGACTATCATTAATCTTCCTTTTTTAAAGCATTTTTCATTTCCATTTATTCTAAGTCGTGATGTATGAAATCAAAATTTGAATATGATGTCATTATTGTAGGTTCAGGCTTTGGTGGAAGTGTAGCTGCGCTAAGATTGTCTGAGCTTGGATTAAAAGTAGCTGTGCTAGAGCAGGGAAGAAGGCTCACTGAAGATGATTTACATCGAGCAAGTCGGAGTTCTAAATACTTAAATTGGGCACCGACGTTAGGGATGAAGGGTTTTCTTGCACAAGACGTATTCCAACATATGGGTGTGGTTCGAGGGGTTGCCGTTGGTGGTGGCAGTGTTGTTTATGCTGCTGTGTTGTTAAAACCAGGTCAAAAGTTTTATCGTGATCCAATTTGGAGTCATTTGTCAGAAGACTGGGAGAGGGAATTACAACCGCACTATCAGATGGCTCAGTCCATGCTAGGTGTAAGTTCAAATCCATATAAAGATCAGCAAGATGAGTGGTTAAAACAAACAGCAGAAAAAATGGGTTCTGGAGATAGTTTTGACACTGTACCACAGGGAATTTACTTTGGTGATCCTCATCAATGGGTGAGTGATCCACTTTTGAATGGTCAAGGTCCCGAACGAATAGGCTGTAATCAGTGCGGAAATTGTATAACGGGGTGTGCGCAGGGTGCGAAGAATAGTTTGGATAAAAACTATTTATATCTTGCAGAAAACAATGGAGTTGAGATTCTTCCAGAAACCAAAGTAACTCATCTTTCACATGTTGATGGAAAATATATCATTCATGCATATCAGTCATTTAACTCCAAAGAAAAACAAGATTACTCTGCGAAACAGGTCATTTTATCCGCAGGTGTTATAGGAACTGTTGAAATTTTGTTTGCTTCAAGAGATGTGTATAAAACCTTACCGAATATTTCTGGTCAGTTAGGTGAACATATTCGAACCAATAGTGAGGCGATTGTTGCAATCTCTAATAATGATAAAACAATAGATTTAACGAGAGGGACGACCATTTCCAGTCATTTTCATGCAGATGACAAAACACATATTACTCAGAATCGATTTCCAGCAAGTTATGAGTTTATGAAGTTTTATATGGGACCACTGGTCAATGGCGATCAACCTGTAAAACGTGCACTCCATGTTTTAAAGCATTTTTTTCTGCACCCCTTTGTTTCAACTCGATCATGGCGTTCTAAAAACTGGCATAAACGTGTCACTGTATTAACCGTCATGCAACAGGCAGACAATCAAATACGATTTGTATATGGACGTACTGCACTCAGAGGTTTTAGGCGTTTTTTGAAAACGCAGGTTTCAGTTGGAGAAAGAGCGCCGTCTTTTATACCGTTAGCAAATGAAGCTGCAGAAAAATTTGCTGAAGTAAGTGGTGGTCAAGCACAGAATAATATATTGGAAAGTATGGGGCACTTATCTGTTACAGCGCATATATTGGGTGGTGCAGTTATGGCTGAGGATTCCTCTAAAGGTGTGATTGACTCTAATCATCAGGTTTTTGGCTATCAAGGCTTATATGTGGTTGATGGGAGTGCGATTCCTGTGAATGTTGGTGTTAATCCGAGTTTGACCATTACGGCATTAGCTGAGCGATTTGCAGAAAAATATAAAATTAGTCATTTCGATAAAGTGTCATAAATCCACCATCATAATGTCATATCTTCGTTGAATACTCTTGGTTTAAAAAAAGGAGTATTCAAATGAAGAACAAGATAAAAATAACAGGTCTTCTATTAACGACATCGTTATTGCTAAGTAGTTGTGGTGGAGATGACCAAAAATCTAATCCTAATATTACACAACCCTCAGAGTTGAAAATTCTTCATATTAATGACCATCACTCCCATTTAGATGGTGAAGAGCTTAGCTTTAATTTCGATTTAGGTCATGGTGAAGAACAACTAGTCGTTTCCCGTGGTGGATTTTCTCGTGTAGCAACATTTATGAATCTAATGGCAGAAAATCATCAGAATGTAGTGAAAATTCATGCTGGTGATGCGATAACAGGGGATTTGTATTACAACCTCTCAAATGGAAAAGCTGATGCTGAAATGATGAATACAGTGTGTTTTGATACTTTCACCTTGGGAAATCATGAATTTGATGCAAAAGATCAAGGCTTAAAAGATTTTATTGGTTTTTTAGACGAAGGACACTGTAAAGAGCGAACAGAGATTCTTTCTGCAAATGTTGAATTTGGGGTGAGTTCACCTTTATATCAGACAGATCGGATTCAAAAATCTATTGTTCTTGAGCGGGATGGGGAAAAATATGGGGTTGTGGGGCTCACCATTGCATCAAAAACTAAAAACTCCTCTCAACCAAATCAAGACACATTATTCCAAGATGAGATTACAGTAGCTCAAAATGAGATTAATCAACTCAAAAAACAGGGAATTAAAAAAATTATTTTACAAACACATGTAGGCTATGAACTAGATCAAAAATTAGCACAAGAACTTACGGATGTGGATGTGATTATTGGAGGCGACTCCCACACATTGTTTGGACCTCATATATTAGAAAAGTATGGTATGTCTCCTGTCGCTGCCTACCCATTACAACTGAAAAATAAAAATGGCGAAACTGTTTGTGTTGCTCAAGCATGGCAATACAGTTATGTGGTTGGTGAGCTTAACGTAAAATTTGATGCAGATGGTGCGGTTAAAAGTTGTGTGGGCACACCGCATGTATTAATTGGCGATGATTTTAAACGTAAGCAAAATAATGAAAGAGTCAGTGATCAAGAAAAAAAATATATAGAACATCAATTCGAAAAAGAACAAGCACCTTTTTCTATTGTTAAAGAAGATCAAAGTATTTTGAGTGTCTTAGAGCCCTATAAGCAATCTAAAAAATTATTTGCAGCCAAAGTTGTTGGGCAGGCAGTTGATAATTTATGTTCAAGACGTGTGCCGGGAACTCAATTTGATCGCTCACGATCATCTTTAGGTGATGTGTGTAATTTGAATGCGCATGTCGATGCCCATGGTGGTGATATTCAACAAATGGTTGCCGAAGCATTTCTTAAACAAGGCAAAGAATATTTTAATGCTGATATTTCATTTCAAAATGCAGGTGGAGTAAGAGTTGATTTGGCGAAAGGAAATATCACTGTAGCAGATATCTACCAAGTCTTACCTTTCAAAAATACGCTTGTTCAATTGAATATGACTGGTCAAGAAATTAAAGATACGCTTGAAGATGCCATTTCAGGCGTGATTGAACAAAAAAATACTGGAAGTTATCCGTATACGGCTGGATTAGCTTGGCAAGTTGATATAACGCAGCCTATTGGAAAGCGTATTACAAATATTCAAGTCAGAAATGGGTCTGACCAGCTTGTGCCATTAGATTTAAATCAGTTATATAAAATTGTAACTATCAATTTTTTAGCTGATGGTGCTGATTACTATCATACATTAAAAAAAATTACAGGTGATCGTCGAATAGAAGTTGGACTAGACTATGCAGAAGCATTCTTAAATTACTTAAATTCGATAGATGGTGATCACGAAATAAAAACAATTCGAAAATTACCTACTTCATATTATAGTACTCAAAAATACATAGAATAAGATTTAGAGCTTTTTGATCTGAAAATTCCCAATTTAATTAGGGTTTTTTAATTTAATTAATCGTTTTTGTCTATTTTTTAGTGTAAAAAACGTAAATTTGCTTAAAAAATAAACATGCATGTGTTTTTGTTAAAATAAGGGGTTGCAAGGGAGGAAAAAATCTATAGAATGCACCCCATACCGACGAGATACACGGAGACGAACGAAGCAGGTTGCTGAGTTGTTAAGTGTTTCGAGTCCAGCTTCTAGCATTGACGAGATGTTAGAAAGATCATTAAGAGATTATGAAGAACAACTTGTGTGGATTTTTACTGGTTGATTGATCGATATATATTATCATTAATAATTGGTAGAAATT